>NZ_JBHIRE010000006.1:0-116358 GCF_042196885.1 Bartonella sp. AA86SXKL
GAAATTGCGATGATTTTGTTGTTACTTTTCGATTGAATACTAGTTAATTTTTGCATATTTCACTCTTATTAAAATCTAGATAATATTTTTATATAAATAAACATATTGTATTTTATGAGTCATAATTAACGCCACTATGGCTTAAATAGCAGAGTAACAAGTTGGGTTGCAGAACCTGCGACGACAACACCTACTGCCCAACGTACAAAAGTGTCTTTTCCGATGTAGCGTCCTGCATAGCCAATTGCTAAGCACAACAGTATAACGGCAGCAGCGATAGGGATAATTACTTTTAAGTCTGTCTGTAAATCCTTTAGAGCCGTCTCTGCATTTTGTAAAGTTTTTACTTTGGCTTGTGCATGAGCAGAACTATTCATAAAAAATATGGTCAAAGCTGCTGAAAATGCAGCAATTTTATTACGAGCTGTTGTGTGAAGAATATTTAATTGTTTCATGTTCTTTATCCTGATTAAGATTAAAACTCCCACAAATGACCCCTCGTTCATGAAGAAACTTAAAAAGATATTTTGGATCAGCCCAAGTTCTTAGTTTTCCTCTTTGTGTAAGTAACGTATATTTATTTGGTTTTCCGGTGATTGGATCATCGGAAATAAACGTGAAATACCATTCCCTTTCTGAAAGCATCACGACTGTAATCTCACGTGCTGCTTTTTGACTAAATGCCATATCAACGCTGTTTTGTTCTATCATTTTCATTATCTTTGCCCTCAATTAGAAGAGATTTTTTTCAATCTTACTAATTAGAGCTTTAACATTTTCTTATCTACCTTTCATTATAATATCCTATCAAAATTCTGGGTTTTCGTGAAAATATCAATCATCACTCTAGCGAGCCTCTCGATGAAGAAAATCTTCAGCTGAAAAAGCATCGTGGGCACTACTTTCTTTATGTGTAAATGCATCTTCCTCTCCTTTTGAAGAGAGAGGAAGAGAATCTACTTTAGTTGTCTGTTCTGGTTCTTCTTTTTTAAGCTTTACAGGCTCCTGCAAGCCTTCATTTCCTCGTACAGCAGCTTTTACTCCAATATATGAAGTAATTTTTTGCATAGAGGTGTGGTTTGAGTTTTCTGTATTGTAAAAATTCAGCACAGACTGCAAAGTCGCTTTTTCAAAGATGCACTTTGATGTTGTTTGTTCATAGCAGTAAGTTAAAGCGCTTTGCACAGCTGTAAAATTTCCGCAAAAATCAAATGCATCAAAAAGAGAAAACAATTTCACATTTATAACATCAATTTGCTCTAAAATTATGTTAAAATTATGTTTATTCTGGCTAAACTGTTCAGTTATTGGGATTGTTTCCTTAAGCTGAGATGATTGATAGAAGAAGTTATCTTTATCATCTGTTACATAGACATTGTCCCGCGTTTCTTGTTCGGCAACAACTGAAAATGTCATGGGAGGCATATTGGATATGTATGCAGCAGCAAAAAATGTGAAATCTGGAACAATCATTAGCAATACACCTTATTATGAAGAATTTTATTAATACAAATGCTAATTCTGTGTTGTGCTTTTTCTCGTTGTCTTTTGATTTTATAAATTTGTAGAATGAGATTGTTTAGCTTAGAATATTCCTTGTGATTATTGCTTTGTTCTCTTCTAAGAATATTTCTAATATATGCGAATATCCAACCAACAAGATAAAAGTGTGGAATAAAATATAGTACATTACGCCAACTAATATTATTGGAATCACGAAGAAAGGCGCTGCTTTTAAAAAATAATAATCTTTGATACTGTATTGAAGCTGCTTGTTTTATATAATTCTCTAGTTGCAAAAATCTTTTCAAAAAAAATTTATACGAAGTAAAAAGCCGTTGTGTATGAGGGGAGGTTTTCTTGTCATAATGAACTACACCATCAATATACAGAGAGGGCTTGTTCTTTGTTGCGTATTGCCATAACTTATAGAGTGACGATTTATATTTACTTTTGACTACTGATTCATGAGAGTCAGAGAGGTGTGATGGTGTTTGAGCACTGCATTTAGCAGTTCCAGCGATTGAGCTGAAAAAAGATGCAGTGGCGGTAATTGATATACCAATAAACAGTTCTTTGTGGCTCAAAGCACATCTCCGTCAAAGTGATATATGTATCGTAATTTTAATTTCGATAATAAATGGACAAAAATTGTCTATAATTGTGTTTAAAATATGTCAAAAAGAAATTCTTTTTTGCAAGGGGAGTAATTAAGGTGAATGATCTCAAAAATATGAATTTTGATGAACTACAAGAGATGCGTACACAAATCGATGTGGAATTAAAAAAACGGCAAGCAAAGGAAAAGCAAAATGCGCGACGAAAAATTCTTGAAATTGCTAATGCCCATGGAATTGATATCGCTGATCTTGTGAGCAAAGAGCGCCATTATAGAAATCCCAATAACCAATGGGAATTATGGAATGGGCGTGGACGTAGACCTAAGTGGATTAAAGAGTGGTTGGAGAATGGGTATACACTTGATGAACTCGAAGTAACGTAACACGTGTGCGATCTTTACAAGATAAGGGAATACCAAGGAATGTAAATGCAAGAAGTATGCTCTTTTGGGTAATTTAATTGTATAAATATACTGAACGAATATATTAAAGTATTGAGTTACCAAATACAATGATAGGGAGCGTGAAAAAGTTTATTTAAATGCAAAAGGTCTTGTTGTTATAATCTGGCAAGCATAATGATGATGCCAGATTGGAATATTGTAATTGCTTTTGGCATTTGAGAGAGGGGGATATTTTACTTCTTTTTATCGTTTCATTAACGGTGCTCTTTTTAGTCTATGTAAATAAAGAGTTTTATTGATTATTTACAAAAATGGTCGAAATGAGAATAATTTATTGCATAGGGATTTTAACTCAATATGTAAAATGATAATTTTATCAATTAATATGTTAATAAATTAGCATACTTATATTTTTGAAATACTGTTCTGTAGAACAAGCCTGATGTTATAGGTTTTGTTTGGTCTTTTTTCTGTAAGATTATATACGAGGCATTTACTTTATTTATCGTTCGTTTAGTTGAGATGAGTGAGTATATAGAAAAATGGAAAATTTCTATGGCTGTTATGGGTTTTATAGAATTTATGACATATTTCTGAGCGTTTGTGATTAAAACTCATTTATGAGCGTTTATGAATAATGAATAAAGAGCGTATTTGAAAATAAAAGGATTGGATCATTTCTATTGCAGTTTATCTTCTTTTATGGTGTGAAATAGAGGGATGATATGCAGTTTTACAATTGTGTGTGATGGTATAGAGTACGGAACACTTTGTTATATATTGGAATATTTTTTCTAAAGTCGTGTGGTATTCCACAATAAGTTAAAGAGTTTGTCTGAGAAGCAGAATGCCCCAAACGGAATACATTTATGTTTCCAATTTACGCGCTTTTTTAAAAGAAAAATTTTTCAATGCAACTAAGCTTATTTTATAGCGCTTTTCGTGAATAGTATAACGTAAAAGTCCCTATGAGCATATAAAATCCATTGTACACCACCATTTTTACTTCAATAAAAAGTATAAGCCGGCGCCATTATATACTTTACTCGCCTACAATGTTGCTAAAGTCCTTAGTTCTTGAGAGGGGGAGACTTTTTGTTGCTTTGTTTAATTGTTTTTATTTATACGACACTCTCACTTGTGATGTACAAGCGAATGATTTTGATTGCTTCAACGTGAGAGAGATTTGAAATAAGGGTATTTTATGATCTTTAGATTTCTCACTCAATATGAGAACAATGAACTTATTATTGTAAATAAAGTGTTGTGTGCTAAAAAGTCTTGTTTATTTTGTTATGCCGTGAAATGGCTTCTTTTAAGGTGTGGTGATATAAGGTAACCTCTTTGAGACATTAAACGTTTTTTCAGTGCATGGTGAATATTCTTAGAATGTAGCTTGCTTGTCGAGTTTTATGTTAAGTGAAATATGGGAGGAGGAAGTCAAAAAAAAATTACTCGACAGGAATCCGGTTTGTAAATAGATTGGATGAGATAGGAATTTTTTGTTCTTTGAAGGAGGAAGGCAAAGGTTGTAAAAAAAGTGAAATAGTATGAATTTTTGCTTAAAGTGGGAAGCCATGTAGAAGACGTGGGGCATTTGGAGAGAGTCCGGCAGCTTCTTGAATGAAGTATTTTTTTATTTTTGGTGCTTGATTAATGATTCCAAGTCCGGTATCGCGGAGCATCCGTAAAAGAAGGCTATCATTAGAAAAGAGTTTATTAAGCCAATCATTGCTTAAAGCCATACGGACAATTTCAAAACGTCTCCAGCTTTGATAGCGCTCTAAAGCCGTGAGGGAGCCAATGTCAAGACCTAGTCGTGCTGTTTCAATAATCACTTCAGCGAGGGCAGCGCTATCGCGTAATCCTAAATTGAGTCCTTGTCCTGCAATGGGGTGGATGGTATGGGCGGCATCGCCAACGAGAGCAAAACGTGGTTTAACGCATTGACGTGTTAAAGAAAGACTCAAAGGAAAAGCTTGACGTTCGCCATCCCAAGAGAGTTTGCCTAATCGATGGCCAATGCGTCTTTCGAGTTCTGTTTCAAAAATAAGTGCATCAGCTTTGAGATAATATTGCGCAGTTTTATGATCTTCATTCCACACAATGGCGGATCGGTTGCCTTTGAGAGGGAGAAGAGCAAAAGGACCGGCAGGTAAAAAATGTTGAATTGCTTGACCATTATGGGGTTTTTCATGTTCAACTGTGCAGATAATTGCTGTTTGTTTATAGAGATGAGAAAAGTTTTTAAGATCTGCTTTTTGGCGTAATTTCGAATGGGCTCCGTCAGCTGCAATAAGCAATTTTGTTTGCCAAACCTCTTCATTATTTAAAGTAACGGTTGTATGTTGGTCTTCTTGATGAAAATCAATGACACGGGTGTTTGTAATAACAGGGATATTGAGATCTTTGACACGTTTTTTTAAAGTGTTGATGAGTTCTCTATGCTCTACCATAGCAGCAAAGGGCTCGCCGGGATTAATGTCGCCTTCAAAGGTTAAAAGAGTAGGTTTGACAGGATCATTTGTGCTTGTATCTGTGATGATCATTGAATGAATGGGTTGCGCATAGGGTTTTATAGATTCCCAACATTGTAATTGTTTTAACATACGAATAGAAGCAGCAGCAAGGGCAATGGTTCGTATGTTAGAAGCAGGGGTATCTCCTTGTGGAGCAGCATCAACGATTTTTATTTTCAGATTAGGGGCTGTTTGCTTGAGTGCTGTCGCTAGGGTTAAACCGACAGCTGCCCCCCCTGCAATGAGCAGATCACATTGTTTAGTTTTATGAGATTTAATTTTTTTATTGGGTTGTACGTTTTTATTGCGATTAGAACACACAATACTTCTTCCATTGTTTATAGTTTGCTTTCTTTTAAAAAGAATATCTTTTTACATTGCCTAAAATATCTTAACTTTTACTTTTCTCTCTGCTTTACAAGAACGAGGTTTCTTTTTGGCGCCAATCTGATGACGGATTGGTTTTTCAGAGTTTTTCTGCTTAATCATTTATGTGATTCATCTTACAGATTTATCGGATAAGCTTTTTTGAATATTCCTCTTCAATTCTTTTTACACTTGGTTGATAAAAAAGAAAACTAAAAATAAACAAAGATGGTCGTGTATTTTTTAAGTTGTGTGAGTTACTTCAGTATGCCTGTCCTGAAGGGGGATATTTAGTTAGTATGATAGATAAAAAATTGTTGTCATTCGTGATGGTTAAAACAGTATTCATATTTTGCCGTTATCATGATGTAGCATAAAAAATATTATTTGTTGAGGAAGGTGCCTATAGGACCCATGTGACATTTTAACACATGAGGTGTTTTTTGGTTGATCGTGTGATAAATATCTTGGGAGAGCTTTTTGTGTGCCTTATGAAGGATAGTCTCTTAGGGTGGTGATATATGAGTGATATGAAGTGGTTAGAAGGTAGAACGCGCTAGATAAGACGTCGGATTGTTTACAGGCTATTTGTTTACAGATCGGTACAGAGTTTTAAGCTTCATCCTTTTTTAAGAGAGAGAGGGAGTTATAACTCTTTAAAATATGAAAGTTTTGTATTTGGAATTGATAGATGCACCGAAGTTCTTCTCCTTATGATTCATTAGAAGTGCGAAATTCTCAAGGTTCGCGTCTTATTGAGATGTTTTTACGTCAGATAGGGGTATTTATTGGGCTTGGGCTTTTGGGCTTTATTATTTTTTGTGTGTTTGCTTTGGCGACGTGGAATGTTGAGGATCCATCTTTAACCCATGCAAGTACAAATGAGGTTACAAACCTTATGGGGTGGATGGGGGCAATTTTTTCAGATTTTATTATGCAGTTTTTTGGCTTGGCAAGTCTTTCTGTTTTGTTGCCACCGTTATTTTGGTCTTTTCTCTTGTTGGCGCAAAAGAATATCTACAATTTGACTTTGCGCTTTTTTTTATGGGTGCTATCAACGATTTGTTTTTTAATTGCTTTTGCCCTTATGTCACCTGTTGCTTCTTTTACTTATTGGCCATTGCCAATGGGATTAGGAGGGGTTTTAGGAGATAAAGTTTTAAGTGTTGCTTCTTCAGTCTTTCCTCTTTTTCTTTCTCCTCCTTACACGGTGTTTTTCAGTGTTGTTTTTATTCTTTTAGGTTTTTTCACCGCTGCTTTTGCTGGTAATGTGATATGGCGGCGTCGAACAAAGAAAAGAAAAGAAAAAAGCATTCCCAAAGACGAAATCGTTAATCCAGTCTTTGAGTTGGAAGAAGATACGGAATATGCCGCAGAGGAGGATCGTGAAAATCATGGTTTTTTTGCGACAACTTGTGGCGCTCTTTTGCATCTTTTTTATTTTTTTCAAGCGCGTTTTTTTCGTTTATTCTGTTTCAAAAGGCGTTTTCAGAGTAAAGGGCAAGGAAAGCCATTTGATCGGATTGAGCCAACTTTTTTAGGTGAAAAAGTAAAGTGTGAGGAAAATCAAAATAAAGCCTATATTTCTCCTGTTAAAAATCGAAAGTCTTTAACAGCTTCTTCAAAGGGTGGTTTTGTTCTTCCTCTTGTAGATTATCTTTCGGTTCCACCACCGTCTGTTAAGGATGCAAAACTTTCTCCTGCTATTTTAAGAGCAAATTCTCAGGAGCTTGAAGGGGTTTTGTTAGATTTTGGGGTCAAAGGAAAAATTATAGATGCTTGTCCTGGACCGGTGGTAACTTTGTATGAATTTGAACCGGCTGCAGGCATTAAGTCTTCCCGTATCATTGGTTTGGCAGATGATATTGCACGCTCGATGCGTGCGATTTCGGCGCGTGTTGCGGTGGTTCCAGGACGTAATGTTATTGGAATAGAATTGCCTAATGCAAAGCGTGAGATGGTTTATTTACGAGAAATGTTGCAGGCGCAAGAATTTATTGACAGCAAAGCCAAGCTAGGACTTGCTTTGGGTAAGACAATCGGGGGGGAAGCTGTTGTTGCAGATTTAGCAAAAATGCCCCATCTTTTGGTTGCTGGTACAACAGGATCGGGAAAGTCTGTTGCTATCAATACAATGATTTTATCATTGCTTTATCGTATGACACCTGAACAATGTCGTCTCATTATGGTGGACCCGAAAATGCTTGAGCTTTCGGTTTATGATGGCATTCCCCATTTATTAACACCCGTGGTGACAGATCCTAAAAAAGCCGTGATTGCTTTAAAGTGGGCTGTTCGTGAAATGGAAGAACGCTATAGTAAAATGTCAAAACTAGGCGTTCGTAATATTGATGGGTTTAATGCACGTCTTAGGGAAGCTGCAAGTCAGGGAGAGACAATGGTGCGGACAATTCAAGTTGGATTTGATCGCGAGACCGGTGAGCCTCTTTATGAAACGGAAACACTTGATTTTAGTCCTATGCCCTATATTGTTGTCATTATTGATGAAATGGCTGATTTGATGATGGTTGCTGGTAAAGACATTGAAGGCGCGGTTCAACGCTTGGCACAAATGGCACGTGCTGCCGGTATCCACGTGATTATGGCGACACAGCGTCCTTCCGTCGATGTTATTACTGGGACGATCAAAGCCAATTTTCCTACACGTATTTCTTTTTCTGTGAGTTCAAAAATTGATAGCCGAACAATTTTAGGTGAACAGGGGGCCGAGCAATTATTGGGACAAGGAGATATGCTCTTTATGATGGGAGGAGGACGTATTCAACGTGTGCATGGTCCTTTTGTTGCGGATGATGAAGTGGAGCAGGTTGTTGCGCATCTCAAAGCGCAAGCACGACCTGATTATTTGGAAACAATTACGCAAGAAGTTGAAGAGGATGGTGCTGATGTTTCTTTGGCTTCTCCTTCAGAAGATGATCCCTATAGTCAAGCTGTTGCTATTGTGCTTCGTGATCGTAAGGCTTCGACTTCTTATATTCAACGCCGTTTAGGCATTGGTTATAATCGTGCTGCGACACTGATTGAGAGGATGGAAGAAGAAGGTATCATTAGTCCAGCAAATCACGCAGGGAAACGAGAAATTTTAGTGCCTGCTGAAGAAGAGCGCTTTTGAAAAATCTTTATAGTTGTTTTTTATAATATCTTATAAAACAAGTGTTTGTTTACTGTATCGTAGAAAGTCTGCATTTTCATACACCAGTTCTCGATTTGCGATAGCTCCTTGGCACTTGGAACTCTTTATAAGGGGATTCTTTATCTTATATAACTTTTATCCACACACCAACCTTGCTTGTAATGTGCAAGCAAATGATTTGAGTTGATTCAATATGAGAGAGTATGTGATGAAAGAATCTTATTGTATTTGGCGTTATGATTTAAGTTAAAAAGATAAATTATTATAAATCAATATCTTGGTATAAAATAATGTTATTGCGAATGTAGGGGTGTAAAAGCATGTAAGACTTGATATTTAAGTGTCTTTTTAAGTGCGCTCTAAATATTTAGGGCAAGGCTGATCTGTCGAGTCTTAATATAAATGAATTATATGGGGTGGGAAGCTAAGTGAAATTTGCTAAACTCCAAACTGTTTACAGAGCGGTTGTGGTGAAAATTTTTATTCTTTTGGGTGAGAAGGAAGTCAAAAAAGTATTTTTGATACTTAAAAGAGCTTTCAGGTTTGCGAGTAATATGTTTAGTCCTTAATCCATTATGTCTTGACTATAATTTATGTTGCTTCATAGATTAGGGGTGGAAAAGAATATATTATGCGTTTAGAAAAGCAGGAAATTTGGATGCTTTCGGAAACTTAAACGCAGACTGATTATTTGGAAACGATACCGCAAAAAATAAAAAAGGATGTTTCTTTAGCTTTTTCTTTAGCAGATGATTCCTATTGTCAAGCTGTTGCTATTATGCTTCGTGATCGTAAGGCTTCAACTTTTTATATTCAATGTCGTTTAGGCATTGGTTATAACCGTGCCGCCACATTGATCGAAAGGATAGAAGAAGAAGGCATCATTAGTCCAGCTAATGATATGGGTAAGCGAAAAGTGTTGGAGATTGTCGAAGAAGAATACTTTTAAAAATCTTTTGATATTTTTTTCAAACAATATCTTTATCTTATAAAGAAGGGTATTTATTCGTCGTTGATCACTTAAGTTATGAATTATAAAGTCAATTAAGTATTGCTTGGGAGCATTTTTTATGAAAACGTCTTTTTTACCGCAAAGAAGAGTCTTTGGGTTGGTGGGAATTATTATCTTTTGGTGTTTAACTGTTCCTGTTTTTTCGCAAGCATCTAATAAAGTGATAAAGGCGCAAAATGTTGTGAATCACTTTGCGGCAATCAAAACAATGACAGGTGATTTTATTCAGTTTAGTCCAAAGGGAAAAATGTCTCAGGGGACATTTTATTTAGAGCGCCCAGGGAAAATTCGTTTCATTTACAAAAAAATGCCTTTACAGATTATTTCAGATGGCCAATTTGTAGGTATTAACAATCGGGCTTTGAATACTTGGAACTTTTCACAACTTTCGCAAACGCCAATGAAATTTTTGTTGGATGATAAAATTGATGTATCTTCTGGGCGCTTGTTCGCATTTCGCGAAGATCCAGGGGCTGTAACGATTGTTCTGCATGATAAAACGATTGGGGCAGGGCAAATAAGGATGGTTTTTGATTCTAAAGGCTCTGCTTTGCGACAGTGGACAATTGTTGACCAACAAAATTTGGAAACTACTGTGCAGATTATGAATGTGCGGACAGACGTCCGGTTCGCTAATGGGATGTTCACACTTCCTTCGAAGAAATGAAGAAAGAGTGTTACGTCATTGGGATTAAAACAAATGTTCTTTCGTATTGCAACTTGGAATATTAATTCTATTCGTTTGCGTCTTGCACAGGTTTTTCAGTATTTGGATCTCTTTTCCGTAGATGTTTTGTGTCTACAGGAAACAAAATGTCCAGATGCTTTATTTCCAGTGGAGGCTTTTGAAGCAGCGGGTTATAAGCATATCGCATTGAGTGGACAAAAATCTTATAACGGGGTGGCTATTGTTTCTCGTTTGCCTTTTAAAAAGGTAGAAAAGCGTTTTTTTTGCCAAAACCAAGATTGTCGCTATATCTCAGTTATTGTGGAAGCCCATGGGAGAAGCTTGCGGATTCATAATTTTTATGTTCCTGCTGGGGGAGATATTCCAGATGCTGATGTGAATGAAAAATTTCGTCATAAGCTTGATTTTTTAGAAGAAATGTCTTCCATACGTGCGGATCAAGGAGATGGTCTTTCTTCTCTTTTGGTGGGCGATTTAAATATTGCTCCTTTGGCAGAGGATGTTTGGTCTCATCAGCAATTGTTGAAGGTTGTAAGCCATACTCCTATTGAAACCAAGCGTTTACAGGATTTGTGTTGTCAAGGTGGATGGGTTGATCTGATGCGGTTGCATATTCCTGCTCCTACCAAGCTTTATACATGGTGGAGTTATCGTGCACGCGATTGGGCATTTACCGATTATGGGCGGCGGCTTGATCATGTTTGGTCTTCTCCTGATTTAGCACCTTTTGTTGTAGATCTTTCGATTTTTCGTGATGCGCGCGGATGGGAACGCCCTTCAGATCATATTCCTGTGCAAACTGTATTTGATTTTTCACGTCAAGTTTGAAATAAGAGGTAAATAAAGTATTAATATTAAATAATGATTCTGAAAGAATGCGGGAGACTAGATGTATATCAGAAATCTCAAAAGGGGCGCTTCTCGTGGATTACTTTCTATTGTCTTGTTGTGGTTGCTTTTGTCAGGATGTATGGTTGGTCCCAATTACCAGAAAACATCTTTTCGTGTTCCAGCAGTTTGGGGAGAAAAATCTGCACAGACTGCTGGACAGCCAGTTGCGCTTGCCGGATGGTGGCGGCGTTTGAATGACCCTGTTCTAGATGCATTAATGGATTATGCGATTTCTGGAAATAATAATGTTGCTGTTGCCAAAGCTCGGGTACGTGAGGCGCGTGCGAGTTTAGGACAGGTTGTGGGAACTCTTTTGCCAAATGTGTCCAATTCAATTTCAGGAACCCGTAGTCATTCTGCACAGTCTGATGCATTGTTAAACCAATACCGTAGTGGTTTTGATGCAAGCTGGGAGCTTGATTTTTTTGGTGGGCATAAACGAGCGGTTGAAGCAGCGCGTTATGGTCTTGATGCGGCTGTGGAAGATATGCGTGCTACCATGGTGACATTGTTAGGAGATGTGGCAACAAATTATGTACAAATGCGTGGTTGGCAACAGAAATTGTTGATTGTGCGTCAAATTGCTGTATCACAACGTAAAACCTATGAATTGATGCGTGCTAGATTAACAGCTGGTGATGTTTCTGAGCTCGATGTTTCAAATGCGCAAGCACAAATGGCAAATACAGAAGCAGATATATCACAGATGGAAGCGAATTTAGCAATGAGCGTTCATCGCCTTTCTGTCTTAATTGGTCGTGTGCCTACGGCATTGAAGGCTCTTTTACAAAAAAATGCTAAGTATGCAAAGATTCCACAACCGCGCTGGCCGATACCAGCAGGAATTCCAGCTGATATTTTGTTAACACGTCCGGATTTACGACGGGCAGAGCGTCAATATGCGCAAGCGACAGCGCGGATTGGTCAACGTGAAGCAGATCGCTATCCATCACTTACTTTAACAGGTAATATTTCGACAGCCGCAACGGCGATAGATCAGTTATGGAAAAATTCAACGATTGGCTGGTCTTTTGGACCTGGTCTGCGTTTTCCTTTTTTTAATGGAGGTCAGGTTGAGGCTTCTATTGCTGTCGCGCGTGCACAGCGTGATCAAGCTTTTATTACTTATCGGGCTGCTGTTTTGGGAGCTTTAGAAGATGTAGAAAATGCGTTGGTAAGATTAACTAAAGAACATCAACGCTTAGAAAAGCTAATCATTGCGAATAAAGCTTCTCTTCATTCCTTAAAACTTTCACGGAGTCTTTTTGAGAATGGAAATACCAGTTTTCTTGAATTGTTAAATGCTGATCGCTCTTATTATTCTGCACAAATGGCACTTAAAGATAGCCGTGTTTCTTTGGTTACACAATATATCACGTTGATGAAAGCATTGGGGGGGGGCTGGGATGGCGTTGTTGATGTATCACGTCCGGAAGTCGTTGATGGTGCACCTCGTTCGCGTGCAAAGGTAGGGAAATGAAAAAAAACTTACTCAAAAATTTCATTACAAAACACAAAAAACTTTCCTTCTTTTTAACTGCTATATTTCTCATTCTCTTGTTTTTATGGTTGCGTTCTGTTTTTTTTGGAACATCTACTCCAACTTATATAACAGCGGTGGTGAAGCGTGGGGATATTGAGGAAAGTGTTTTAGCTTCTGGTCTTGTACGTCCTTACCGGTTGGTGGCAGTTGGTGCGCGAGCAACAGGGCGTGTGGTGTCAATGCATGTTTCCCCTGGGAGTGTTGTGAAAGAAGGCGATCTCTTAGCAGAAATTGATCCTACAGATCAGGAAAATGATTTAAAAAGAAAAAAAGCAGCATTATCGCATTATTATGCGAGTTTGGTAGAACAAGAAGCCTATCTTTCTCTTGCACAGAAAAATTTAGAGCGTCAGAAAAAAATGATTGAAACACGTGCGGTTTCACGTGCGAACCTCGATGAGGCTACGACACAGGTGAAAATACGCGAGGCGCAAATTGAACAACTTCGTCAGCAGATTGTGCAAGCACAAATTGATGTGGAGAGTGCAGAGGTTAATTTAGGTTATACACGCATCACTGCCCCTTCAGCGGGAACGGTTTTGGCAACAGTTGTGGAAGAAGGGCAGAATGTGAATGCGGTTCAGTCGGCGCCAACAATTGTTATTTTGGGTGATTTATCAAAGATGACGATCAAGGCGCAAATCTCAGAAGCAGATGTTCTTAAAGTCCGAGCTGGACAACCACTTTATTTTACAGTTCTAGGTAATTCACAGCGTCGTTATGAAGGCGTTTTAGAAAAAGTAGAGCCGGCTCCTGAAACAATTCGTGCTGATGTGAGTATTAATCCTGGTATGGTGAGTGGTTCTAGTGCTTTAATCTCATCGGCTATTTATTATAACGGAATTCTACATGTTGATAATGCGGACAATTTTTTGCGAACCTATATGACTGCTCAAGTTCATATTATCTTAGGGCGCGCACAGAATGTCTTGTTGGTTCCAAGTAATGCTTTACGCGATGAGACAAGAGAGCGTAAAGCATGGGTTTCTGTTTTGGTGGGGGAAAATAAGTTGGTTACTAAACAGGTGAGCGTTGGGTTGAATAATAAGGTTATGGCAGAGATTATTTCAGGACTTAACGAGGGTGATGTCGTCGTCACCAGTTCGTCTGATGGAGTGATGCCCGAGTCTTCTAACATGCATAGCGAAGACGAGAGTTAAAGCATGAGCACAAATCAAGCAGATGCTGTCTTCGTCTTGGAAAATATTGTGCGTAAATTTCCTGCGGGCGAAGCGTTTGTTACCGTTTTGAAAAACATCAATCTTACCATTAAACGTGGTGAAATGGTGGCAATTGTAGGTGCTTCCGGTTCAGGTAAATCTACCTTGATGAATATTTTAGGCTGTCTTGACCGTCCAACTTCTGGCCGTTATTGGATCTCTGGTAAAGAAATAGCTTCCCTTTCTGCGGATGAATTGTCGGCTTTGCGACGTAATCATTTTGGTTTTATTTTTCAGCGTTACCATTTGTTGAATGAATTGACAGCTCTTGGTAATGTTGAAATTCCGGCTATTTATGCGGGAAGTGCCGTGGAAGCAAGGAAAAAGCGGGCACAGGATCTTTTAACACGTTTGGGCATGGGTGATCGGATAAATCATCGTCCAAATCAGCTGTCCGGTGGTCAGCAACAACGTGTTTCTATTGCTCGGGCGCTCATGAATAATGCGGAGGTCATTCTTGCAGATGAACCAACTGGTGCATTGGACAAAAAGAGTGGGCAAGAAGTATTGCATATTTTGGATGAACTTCATCAAGAGGGACGTACTATTATCATTGTAACCCATGATATGCAGGTGGCTGAAAGAGCAGAGCGTATTATCGAAATCAGTGATGGGGAAATTATTGCTGATAAGCGGTCAAGGGTTGCAAAAACAAAAGTTGGTGGAAAATCTCTTCAGGAACAACAAAATCTAAAAGGCCAACAAAAACTGGGCTTTTTTCGTTCTTTTGTTGAGCGATTCCGTGAGGCGTTTGTGATGGCTCTGTTGGCAATGAATGCACATCGCATGCGGACTTTTCTAACAATGCTTGGGGTGATTATCGGTATTGGGGCGATTATTGCTATGGTGGCTTTAGGGAATGGTACACGAGAGAAAATTCTGGAAAATTTTAAAAGTTTGGGTGCTAATACATTAACCATTTTTCCTGGCAAAAGTTTTTCTGATCCACAAGCAGAAAAAATAACCAGTTTGGTTGAAGCTGATGCAGAAGCCTTGTCTGGGTTACCTTATGTTTCTGGTGTAACACCTCAGATTTCAACAAGCTCAAAAGTGCGTTTTGGTGCAGTTGAAGTCAATGCTATCATTGTGGGGGTGGGAGAACAATTCTTTCAGACACAGGGGCTTAAAGTTTTCAAAGGACAGTTTTTTGATCAAAAAAGTGTGCATGATCGGGCGGTTGATCTCGTGATTGAAAAAGAAGCATTGTCTGTTCTTTTTCCCCATAGCCATGAAAGCCCTCTTGGCAAAGTGGTGCATGTGGGTAATGTTCCAGCGCGTATTATTGGTGTTGTTGATTCGCAAAATCACGCAAATGGAAACACATCAAATACATTACAGCTTTATTTGCCCTATACAACAGTGCAAACGCGTTTTCTTGGTACAACAGAAGTTCGTGCAATTACTGTTAGGATTGCTGATGATGTCGATTCACATTTAGCGGAAAACATGGTGAAACGTTTTCTCATTATGCGGCATGGTGGAGAAGATTTTTTCATTAGAAATTCAGAATTCTTTCGTGAACGTATCATGGAGAGTACACATATCTTAACACTTTTAATTTCTTCAATTGCAGCGATTTCCCTGATTGTAGGTGGTATTGGGGTGATGAATATTATGCTGGTCACCGTTTCTGAGCGGATCAATGAAATTGGTGTGCGTATGGCAGTTGGTGCACGCCAAAGTGATATTTTGCAGCAGTTTCTCATTGAAGCGGTGTTGGTTTGTGTCATTGGTGGTGGTTTGGGGATCTTGCTTGGGCTTTCTATCGGTGGCTTGTTCCTTCTGTTTAAGGCACCTATCCATCTTATCTATACCATTGAATCGATCATTATGTCTCTTACTTTTTCAACCCTCATAGGAATATGTTTTGGCTTTTCTCCAGCGCGGCAAGCTTCACGGCTTGACCCTGTTGTCGCTCTTTCACGCGATTAGACTTTATCAATTTGGGCATGTTTGTTCGTGATGCTTTCCACTTGGATGAAGCGTTTATGAAGCAAAACATGAATGGGAAAAGTTTAGCATTATTTGCTGCTCTATTTTAGAAAACGCTTTGTTCGTTAAGTGGAGCGTACCACTAGAGGTGAACGTTTCTTATAGCGCACCACATCATGTGAGATGTGGTAGGCATATAAGCCTTCTTGAGGCATTAAATGTTTTGAGAATGCATGATGAATATTTTTAAATCTTTCTTGTCAAGTCTTATGGAAGTAAATCCTATTAAGGAGAAGTTAAATGGAACCCGTTAGAATGAGATTGCTTGCAGACTGAATTTTGTTAAAAATCTTTGTCTTCTGAGATATGAAGAGGAGGACAAATGAAATATATTGCGCGACGATTCTTAAGATTTAATTTAAAAAGAGGCGGGGTAGTGAATAGTATATCTGCTAACAAACAAAAGAACAAAAAAGAAGGTTGATGCCAAAAACAGCTTAAACCTCCGTTCTTCCAAAAAAATGAACTGGTATCGAGATAGCTGAGCAGTTTAAGAGGTTTCGTTTAGTCTTTTTAAGATTTTCGGAAAAGAGGTTATGTGGATTTCTCACTTTTGGTTTTGCAGAGGGTGGTGCAAATTATAGGTGTTTAGGTTTATGCAAATAAATTATGATCTTGCTCAAGTTTTAAAATGTGACCTAAGACACTGTCATTTTCTGTTCCTTTATTTAAGTAACGTAGCTTCTTTAGAATATTTTGTTTAAGGTATCGCTTTTTTCTGCCTTATTTCATGAGTTTGGTGAGGACGACAAAAAGTTTGAGAGGCGGATCGCTTCTTATTTTGAATGATGTATGAATGAAAAGGGTTTTCATTCATTGAAAAAGAATAAGCTCATATTCAGCAGGTATGAGATGAAGTAAGAGAACATCGTAATACCAAGCTGCAGTTATGCTGCTAAAGAACATAATGGCGCTAGTGATGAGCAATGGTATGTCTAGTTGGTATGGTATTCTCCCTCCTGCTACAAGTCCGATACAGATAAAAAAGAATTCTAAAGCCACCCGCTATAAAGTATAAGAAGCGAATAATTAGTCTACGAAAGAACAAAAGATAAAGAAATATTTCAAAAATCAATATTTTGAATATCACGACTAATATTTTGCGTATTATAGTGAAATTATATGCATGATCGTTCGTAAAATGCGCTGTTTTGTGTGTGGAGTTTCTTCCTTGGTGTCTTGTGTGTTCGCAGGTGTCGTATCCATTTCCCCCCTCTCATTCCTAAGCTAAATCCTAAAATTATTGCGCACTTTATTTTGTATTCTTAACAAAAGGCAAAAAATATTTTCAAAATCATCACGCCTTACCGTTTATTTCCATAGGGATATAGACATCAATAAATGCATCATATGATTTGGGGGATACTCAAAAGGATCAAAAGATTCTCTATTGTTGATTTAATTAAGCATAGAAGAAATGTCTTAAAATCAAGCAATTTTAAGCTTTTTTAAGTTTTTTGGGTAGAACAAGAGGCATTGACGAATTGGTTTAGATTCGATAATTGAAGGTATTTTTCATTGGGGGGAAGCATGACGCTGCAATCGCTTTTACAGACATATCGTGATGAAGCGCGTACCGAACGAGATAAAGGTACATATTTTGAGCGTTTTGCTCTTGCTTATCTAATATATGATCCTCTTCAGTTTGGGTGTTATGAAAAGGTTCAAACCTTTAAAGATTGGGCTCATGAAAATGGTTGGGATGGTCGGGATACCGGTATTGATCTTGTGGCAAAGCTTCGTGATGAAGAGGGGTTTGCAGCAATCCAATGTAAATTTTATGATGCAGCCTATCGAATTAAAAAAGCAGATATTGATAGTTTTATTTCGGCATCAGGGAAAGCTCCATTCAAGCGGCGTGTTATTATAGATAGTACTGAAAGTGCTTGGAGTGATAACGCTGAAACAATGATACGGGGGCAGGATATTCCTGTTATACGGATTAATCTTTCCGATATACAACAAAGTCCGATCTGTTGGGAAACTTTTGCAGCCCAGGGCAAAGTTGTTTTGGAGGATAAAAAGAAGTTGCGTCCACATCAATTGGAAGCATTGCGTGATGTGCGTGCTGGGCTTGCTCAAGCAGATCGGGGGAAGCTTATTATGGCTTGTGGTACTGGTAAGACATTTACCAGTCTTAAAATTGCTGAGGATTTGGCGGGTGAAGGCAAGTTTGTTTTGTTTCTTGTTCCTTCCTTGGCACTGATGTCACAGACGGTCCGTGAATGGACAACGGATGCAGGAATCGGATTGAGATCCTTTGCTGTTTGTTCCGATACACAAGTGGGAAAGCGTCGTAAAAATAGTGATGATGTTGCTGAAATTGATGTGTTTGATCTTGCTTTTCCGGCGACAACCGATGCTGCTAAACTTGCAGAACAGGTGGCGAAGAGTGTTGCAGATAAGATGACCGTGGTGTTTGCAACCTATCAATCTATTCAGGTGATTGCTGATGCTCAGAAAAACTATGGTTTGCCAACATTTGATCTTATCATTTGTGATGAAGCGCACCGTACAACAGGGGCAACGCTGGTGGGCGAGGATGAATCCAATTTTGTTAAGGTGCATTCCAATGATGTTATTCGTGCCAAGAAACGCCTTTATATGACAGCGACACCACGTATTTTTGGTGATAACGCAAAAAGTCGCGCGAATGAAGTTAATGCTGTTCTTGCTTCTATGGATGATGAAAAGCTTTTTGGTAAAACACTTTTTTATCGGGGTTTTTCATGGGCAGTACAAAATGATCTTTTAACAGATTATAAGGTTATTGTCTTAGCAATGGACGAAAAATTGGTCAGTTCCGCTGTTCAGAAGCGCCTTAGTGATAGCGATACTGAGCTTATTCTTGATGATGCAACAAAGATTATTGGCTGTTATAAGGCTTTGACAAAACAAAATATGAAGGCTGATGTTGGTGCGGATTTATATCCTATGCATCGTGCTTTAGCGTTTTGTAAAACTATTAAAAGTTCTGAACTTGTGCGTGATGAGTTTTCTACGGTTGTTAGAGAATATCTTGATTATACGAAAGAGGATACAGAAAATGAGCATTTTCTGAAGTGTGAAATTGAGCATGTTGATGGCACTTTTAATGCGAAGGATCGTGGTGCATTACTTGACTGGTTGAAAGCTGATAGTGGTGAGGATGTTTGTCGTATTTTGACCAATGCTCGGTGTTTGTCTGAGGGGGTGGATGTTCCGGCTCTTGATGCGATCATGTTTTTAAATCCACGCAAAAGCCAGATTGATGTTGTGCAAGCGGTTGGGCGGGTGATGCGTCGCTCTGAAGGTAAAAAGATGGGATATGTCATTTTGCCAATTGGTATTCCTCCTGATACTCCAGTGGAACAGGCTTTGAACAACAATGATAAATATCGGGTTATCTGGCAAATTTTAAATGCTTTGCGTGCGCATGATGATCGTTTTGATGCGACGATTAATAAGGCATCCCTCGGGCAAGATATCAGCAATGTGATTGAGATTATTGGTGTCACGCAGAGCACTGAATTAAAGGCTATTACGGCTGTTGTAGACAATCTTCCACTACGCGCACAACCAGCACGATTGGGCATTGGTACAGCGGAGCGTGATGTCCTTTTTACAGATGGACAAGGGGAGCTTGCTTTCCCTGTGGATGAGATTTCTCGTGCCATCATGGCAAAGATTGTCAAGAAATGTGGGACACGTGATTATTGGGAGGATTGGGCGAGCAATATTGCTGAAATTGCTAAGAATCATATCACGCGCTTAACAGGCATTCTGGCAGAGCCAAATACTGAGGCGCGTCAAGCCTTTGACAGGTTTGTGGCAGAACTGCGTGATGACTTAAATGATGCTGTTACAGAAGCTGATGCGATTGAGATGTTGGCACAGCATATTATCACGCGTCCTGTCTTTCAGGTGTTGTTTGAAGGCTATCAGTTCACACGTGAGAATCCTGTCTCGCGTGCTATGCAGCGTATGCTTGATGTGCTTGATGAGGCAAATCTTGATAAGGAATCCAAAGATCTGGAAAAATTTTACGCAAGTGTAAAATTACGAGCCAGTGGCATTACGGATCCAAAAGCAAAACAGAGGTTGATTGTAGAGCTTTATGATAAGTTTTTTCGTTATGCTTTTCCACGCACTGTAGAAAAACTAGGCATTGTTTATACCCCCGTCGAGGTTGTGGATTTTATTTTGCACTCTGTCAATGATGTCTTAGAGCAAGAATTTGGGCAAACGCTTGGCTCACCGGGTGTGCACATCATGGATCCTTTTACTGGAACGGGAACTTTTATCACGCGGCTTTTACAATCGGGTCTGATAAAGCCAGAAGAAGTGAAACACAAATTTTGTCGTGAAATTCATGCCAATGAAATCGTGCTTTTAGCCTATTATATTGCAGCCATTAATATTGAGACGACCTATCATGGTCTGATGGGGGGCGATTATGTTCCGTTTGAGGGAATTTGTTTAACCGATACATTCCAGCTTTATGAGCAAGAAAAAGACCTGATCAGTGATTTGCTGGTGGATAACAGTACACGTCGGGCGCACCAGAAGGAACTGGATATTCGTGTTATTGTTGGCAACCCCCCTTATTCTTCTGGACAAAAAAGTGAAAACGACAATGCGCAGAATATTGGCTATCCTAAATTGGATCGTCGCATTCGTGAAACCTATGCCGCTCAATCTAAAGCAAGCAATGTTAATGGACTTTATGACAGTTATATTCGTGCCATTCGTTGGGCAAGTGACCGTATAAAAGACTGTGGTGTTATTGGTTTTGTGACAAATGCAGGTTTTATCAGTAGTTACTCTACGGATGGTTTACGAAAATGTTTAATCGAGGAATTTAGCAGCCTTTATATTTTCCATTTGCGGGGGAATCAACGAACTTCTGGAGAACTCTCTCGAAAGGAGGGGGGAAAGATTTTTGGTTCTGGGTCTCGCGCACCTATTGCGATTTCCATTTTGGTTAAAAATCCGGATGCACAACAGCATGGGAAAATATATTTTCGTGATATTGGAGATTATCTCACAGCAAAAGAAAAGCTCCGTGAACTTCAGAGGTTGGGGAGTATTGGTGGTATCACACGTGAACACAGCTGGCAGATGATTACACCTGATGAGCATGGCGATTGGCTGAATCAGCGCAATAATGATTTTGAAAAATTTCTAGCCTTAGGTGACAAGAAAGGCAGTGATAAAAGGCTCTTTGAAAATTTTTCTGGCGGTATACAAACTAGTCGTGATGCTTGGACATATAACTCAAGTCGTGAAGCTTTAGCAAAGAATATGAGCAATATGATTGCTTTTTATAACAGTGAAGTAGAGCGTTTTAATGCTGCGTATCTACATTCTGATCGCAAAGCACGTGCAAATGCTGTGAACGATTTTGTCAATACAGATTCTAGAAAGATTAGTTGGAGTAGTAGCCTTAAAGAAGAATTAATAAGGGGGAAAGCTTTTAAATTTAAAGATACGTATATTACTCAGAGCCTTTATCGTCCTTTTACACAACAGTGGCTCTATTACAATCGTGTTTTTAACCATAGAGTTTTACAAATGCCACGTATTTTTCCTCTGGAACAAGCGGCTGAAAATAAGGTGATACAAGTTACGGGAATTGGAGCAAGCAGTGGATTTTCTGTTCTGATGACTAAGAATTTATCTAATCTTCATGCAATGGATACTGGTCAATGTTTTCCACGGTATGTTTATGAAGATACTGTGTCCTTGAAAAATAAGGAGGGGGATCAGGTTCATTTGTTTGCAAATTTTGCAGAGGAAAGCAAAGAAACTGGTTTAGAGCGGCGTGATGCTCTTACGGACGAAGGGTTGGCTTATTTTAAGGCAGCTTATCCTGGCGAAATGATAACAAAGGATGATTTGTTTTATTATGTTTATGGGATTTTGCATTCTGAAGATTATCGTGCTCGTTATGCGCATAATCTGTCTAAACAATTGCCGCGTATTCCAACAGTTAAAAAGGTAGAGGATTTTTGGGCTTTTGTTACAGCGGGGCGAAAGCTTGGTGATTTGCATATGAATTATGAAGAGGTTGAACCCTATCCCGTTACCTATAAACAGGGTGATCCAAGAACTTGGGTGATTTCTGATGAGAAGAGTTTTTATCGTGTTGAAGCAATGAAATTTGCTGGTAAGCGTGGTGCTATTGACAAAAGCACCGTGGTTTATAATGCGAATATCACGATGCAGAATATTCCTCTTGAAGCTTATGAGTATGTGATCAATGGCAGGCCTGCTCTTGAATGGGTTATGGAGCGGCAGGTTGTCAAAACGGATAAAGCGAGTGGGATTGTGAATGATGCCAATCGCTATGCTGTTGAAACGGTGGGTAATCCAGCTTATCCATTGGAATTGTTTCAGCGGGTTATTACTGTAAGCTTGGAAACAATGAAAATTGTGCGCAACCTGCCAAAATTGGAAGTGAGAGAAACTGAAAAGGTTAAATTATCCATTGTGCGGTAAAATAGCGCTGTGTCGTAACAAACTGGCACTATCACACACCTTGTCAGCTCGTGGGTATTGCGACAGCCCTTGGCACTTGAGACACGTCCATAAGAGGCATGTCTTTCTTGTACAGTTTTACGCTGCGCAGGCTCTCTTCCTTTGTGATGTGCAAGTCCTATGTGATGTGCAAGAAAATGGTTTTGATTGATTCAATAGAGAACAGATTTGAAATGAGAGAATCTGATGATATTGAGAGCTCTCATTCAAGTTGAAGCGTAATAAATTTCATTATAAATCAATATATTGTATGTGATAAAGCACCTTAGGCAGTGAGGTCGCTAAAATTATGACGCATGAGCTTTAGCGGTAGTGATGAATATTCTCAGGAAGGGTTTTCTTGTCGAGCTTTATGTGAGTAAACCATATAAATGGGGAAGCTGAGTGGAACCTGTCCAGAGAAAGTGGATTGTTTACAAATCGTTGCTAATAAGAATCGTCGCCTTTTGAGATGTTGAGAGGAAATGACAATTCTCATGAAATCTGTCTTTTGAGGTGTTCTGATATTGAAGTGAGCAGGTGGAACGCGTTAGACAAGAAGCTGAGTTATTATTGTTTACAGATCAATAGAGTTTAAAAATTTTCGTTCTTTTTGGGAGAGGAAACCAGACAAAAAGTGATCTTAGAGAGCGAAATGATTTCAAAAAAGATTGCGATAAAAAATGTAGGGTATTTGTCGCGGTGTGCGTTTTGAGCTTATTCCTATCTGTGATCTAAAATGCTCTTATGAAGATGCTTTTTAGAATGAAGAAGTAGTTACTAATATATTGATTTATAATGATAGTTTAATGTTCTCTCTGTTAAATGAGAAATCTAAGTATTATAAATTTTCTTATTTTAAATCTATTAAAATTACTTCTTTGCATGTCATATGAGGTTGGTATGTGCGTGTTTAAGAAAGGCGTAAAGCATTTCTCTTACCAATCATCCCAAGTGGCGTAAGAGCTATCGTAATACTTGGGGGTGGCAAAATATAGGGTGGGGCGGTTTGCATTTTTTATGAAGGGTAAGACAGTGGTGTAAATAGATTTTTATGACAAGTTTGATCTTATAGCTATCTGGGAAGATTTATTTACAAGAGCTGTCTTCTATATTGGGGATGGCATTAGATAGATCACGTGTTGTGAGATATGTTTGGGATGTAAGAGATGTTTTTTGGTTAATGTGCAAGACAGTGACACGTGTATCGGGGCGTTGTGCTTTGTATGGGGGGAAGTTCTGGCGGGCTTTTATGGCGGTAATTCGTGTGGAAAGGTATGGAGAGAAGGGTAAAGCAGTCAGAGGGTAGCAAGGTTTAAAGTCACAAGAATAAAGATCAGGGAGAAAGGTCAGAAGGCGGTTCTGATATAGACTTGCAGTGTTTTAATATATTGGAATATGAGAATACGGGCTTGCTTGATCTGTTGTATTGTGCTTTCAGCTTTGCTCTTCTTCACAGGATAAGCAATGAAATGGATATCAGGCATGAGATATTTAAGTTCACGCATCGAGCGCCATATGTGGTAATCATGGGTGACGATATAAAGGGTTTTATAGTGATGCTTTTCGATCCAAGCAGCGCTTTCTTCGGCGTTTCCTCTGGTGTTAATCGCTTGATGCCCAATGTCAATACAACAGGAGATAAGCTGTGGGTTAATATGCATGTTATGCATGAAACTCTTCAGGTTTGTTGAGGTATTTACGCCACTGATGAGGAGTCGTGAACCAAGCCCCTTTTGTAAGAGATGAAGTCCTGTCTCTATTCGGTGTTCTCCACCTGTAAGCACAATGATAGCATCGGCTTTGGGAAGAGGTGTTGGGGGGACAAGTCGTTCGGTTTTTTCAGAAAAAATAATAAAACCGCCCCAGAAAATTAAAACAATGATTGAAAGAGTAAGGGTTGTCGGTGGAAAATAGCGAAATAAAAAGCAGGGAGACCAACTATTATAGTGGGGCCGTTTTGGAAGAGGACGTTCTAAATTGTTTTGCGTCAATGAGTTGAAAGTGTTGTGAGTCATAAAATTAAAATAAACCGTTTTCACATTGATCAATTTTTTTCAGTTGCGCTAAAATAGTCATGCGGTTTGTAAGGGTGGTAAGAAAAGAAACGAAAATAATAAGAAAAATGATTTTTCCGTAGGGGATGGAACTTATGGAAAGATGTCCAAACAAAGCTGTTACTTGGCTAGCTTCTACTCTTCCCAAGTTATAATTCGTCCAGAGACAAAAGGCTGAAAATAGAAATATGCTTGTGAGACCACCATATAAAGCACCACGCAGCGCAGTTTTAAAAAAATGCCAGTCAAATTGGCGAGCAATGAAAAGAGTTTCAGTACCAAGGAAATATAAGACATTGATAATATGTGTATTTTCTGCCAATGCATTGCGGGTGGCAAAAATGATGGTGAGGATAAGAGAGCCTAAAACCAATGCTAAAATTGA
Organism: Bartonella sp. AA86SXKL; assembly: GCF_042196885.1. Classification (NCBI taxonomy): domain Bacteria; kingdom Pseudomonadati; phylum Pseudomonadota; class Alphaproteobacteria; order Hyphomicrobiales; family Bartonellaceae; genus Bartonella; species Bartonella sp. AA86SXKL. The sequence goes on from NZ_JBHIRE010000006.1 coordinate 24,850, forward strand.
AAAACCAATGAAAACAGTGGTGTGTGCCATGGTCGCAAAACGATGAACCCAAACACGGTGATCATCAAATTGACCTCCTGGAATTTGGGTTTTAATGGCGTGATTAATGGCTGCAAAATTGATTTTTTCATCTCTCTTCAGGGTCACAATGATGAGGCGGGGAAGGGGTAGTTCATTGACATTGAAGCCTGTTCCAAGCCATGGCTCCAGTAACTTTTCTGTAGCTTTTTGGTCAACAATTTTTGCATCTTGTACACCAGAAAATGTTTTAACCAATTGTACGGCATCACGGAGTGCTTTGTTGATATCAACATTGTCAATGGGGCGTATCTGTATTGTTGCTTCATAGCTAATCTGATTACTCCAATTTTCGGCGGCACGTTGGACCAAATCAACTCCGATTAAGGTGAGGCTTGAAAGAAATGTCATAATAGCAATCACGGCAACCAATGCTTTTCCAGAAATATTACCACTGGGAATAATCGCTGTTGTATTTTTTTTATTGCTGGTAAAAACGGAGAAAAATTTATTCATGAATCGTCATCCGTCCGTTATGGAGAAGCATACGCCGTGCTGCAACTTGTTCCATTAAGGCAATATCATGGGTGGCAATGATAACAGCCGTTCCAAAACGGTTTAATTCAATAAACAAACGCAGGAGGCGTTTTGCCAAGGGCGGATCGACATTTCCGGTGGGTTCATCGGCAAGTAGAATTTCAGGTTGATCAATGAGTGCGCGTGCAATGGCTACCCTTTGTTTTTCCCCACCGGAAAGAACCGGTGGTAAAACATGAATATGATCTCCAAGACCTACCCAACAGAGAAGATCTTCCACTTCACTGCGATAGGTTGCTTCTTCTTGTCCTTTAATGCGTAAAGGTAAGGAAACATTTTCATAAGTGGTCATGTGGTCGAGTAAACGAAAATCTTGAAAAACCACCCCGATACGTTGTCGCAGCGCAGGGAGCTCTTGTCGTTTGAGTAATGCTGTGTCTGTTCCAAAGAGATCAATATGACCGCGGGTGGGTTTGAGTGCTAAAAACATAAGACGCATCAGCGACGTTTTCCCTGCTCCAGAGGCACCTGTGAGAAATTGAAATGATCCAGGAGGAATATGAAAGCTAATATCACGAAGGACCTCAGGGCCCATTCCATAGCGTAGGCCGACATTTTCAAAATGAATCACTTTTTATTATTACTCCTGATTTTATATTGCATCATTTATTCTAATAACTCTTACTTTCATTGCTTTAGATTTTTGTTGTAAGCTTGTTTATTTTAGATTTCATGGTTTTCAATATTTTTTATACACCCTCGTTATAGATAAATATTTTTGCTCAAGAATATTATCACTTATACTTTCTTTTTTTAGCCTTATTTATGATTTTAGCAGGAATTTCAAAGGGATTCTAGCATAAACATCAGAACTATTTTTCCTTCTTACTCAGAGGCTTTTTTTGCATTGAGTGGACATTAGGTGATTTTAAAAAGCTATGTTGCTCTTTTTATCTTACTTTCTTATTCTTGTTCGTATCCCAATCCTGAGGTTTTTGCTTAAATTATTTCTTACCTCTCATGAAGAAAAGCGTTTGTTGTTAGAATGATTGAGCTTTTCATGAATTGTTTTGTTTTTTATTCTCCTCGGTGGTTTTCGTAATAATGCTGAGATAATTTTAGCAAAAAAAAACAAAAACCACCGTATGTTATATTTCTTCGTGGGTTCTTTAATTTTGTCGGTTAGCAATCAGATCTTCAACAACTTGTGGTTCGGCAAGAGTTGAGATATCTCCGAGAGTATCAAAATCGTTTTCGGCGATTTTTCGTAAAATACGTCTCATAATTTTTCCTGATCGCGTTTTGGGAAGCTGTGGGGCAAATTGAATTTTATCCAATATGGCAATAGAACCTATTTCTTGTCTTACATGTTTAATAAGCTCTTTTTGTAACTCTTCACTCGGCGCTGTCCCTTCCATTAAGGTGATAAAACTATAAATTCCTTGTCCTTTAATGGGATGCGGGTAACCCACAATAGCTGCTTCTGATACAGCGGGATGAGAAACAAGGGCTGATTCAATTTCAGCAGTTCCTAACCTGTGTCCCGAGACATTGAGAATGTCATCAACCCGCCCTGTAATCCAGTAATAGCCGTCACTATCGCGCCTACAACCATCGCCTGTAAAATATCTTCCTTTATAGGAGGAAAAATAAGTTTGAATAAAGCGCTCATGATCTTTATAAAGCGTGCGCATTTGTCCTGGCCATGAATCACTGATACAAAGATTGCCTTCTGCTTCACCTTCTAAAATATTGCCTTGGGCATCAACAATTTGGGGTTGAACACCAAAAAAAGGACGTGTGGCTGATCCTGCTTTAAGGGGGGTTGCACCAGGCAAGGGTGTGATCATATGCCCTCCTGTTTCTGTTTGCCACCATGTATCGAGAATCGGACAACGGTCATTTCCAACTGTATGATAAAACCATTCCCATGCTTCTGGGTTAATAGGTTCGCCTACCGTTCCTAAAAGACGTAACGACGTCCTGTTTGAGTGTTCAACAAACGAATTTCCTGCTCCCATTAAGGCGCGGATAGCTGTTGGTGCGGTATAGAGTGTATTGACTTGATGCTTGTCGACAATTTCCCAGAATCTGCCTTTGTCAGGAAAGGTTGGTGTGCCTTCAAACATTAAAGTGGTCGCACCATTGCATAAAGGTCCATAAACCAAGTAAGAATGACCGGTTATCCAACCAATATCAGCTGTGCACCAGTAAACTTCATCGGGGTGGTAATCAAAAACATATTGGTGAGTCATCGAGGCAAAAACAAGATAGCCCGCTGTGGTATGCAAAACACCTTTAGGTTTGCCGGTGGAGCCTGAAGTATAAAGAATAAAAAGCGGATCTTCAGCGTTCATTGGTTCTGGTGGACAAGCTGTTTTGGCATGAGCTATCTCTTCGTGGTACCAAAAATCACGTCCCTCTATCCATTGAATGGGTCCACAAGTCCGCCGTATAACCATGACTTGGTCCACATGCACGTTTTGGCGCGCTGCTATCTCAATAGCATGATCAACATTGTCTTTTAAGTTGATCCGTTTGCTGCCACGCAAGCCGTGATCAGCGGTAATAATGAAGGTTGATTCACAATCGACAAGGCGTCCTGCTATTGCCTCAGCAGAAAAGCCAGCAAAAATAACCGAATGAACAGCACCAATGCGGGCGCAGGCGAGCATAGCATAGGCTGCTTCGGGAATCATAGGAAGATAAATGGTTACTTTATCGCCTTTCTTAATGCCACGACTTTTCAAAAGATTGGCAAAACGACAAACATGTTCATAAAGTTCGTTATAGGTTATTTTTTTATCATGATAAGGATTATCTCCTTCCCAAATGAGCGCGATTTTGTCTCCATGGGTTTTCAGGTGGCGATCAATGCAATTATAGGTAACATTTGTTATCCCATCTTCGTACCATTGAATGGAGACATCTCCGTTAAAAGAAGTGTTTTTTACTTTTGTAAAAGGTTTAAACCATTCAATGCGTTGACCATGTTTTGCCCAGAAGCTTTCTGGATCATTAATGCTTTCTCGATACCATTGTTGATAAGTTTCCTCATCGAGTAAAGTATTTTTTTTGATCTCTTCTGATATTGGATAAATTTTTTCAGTCATGTTTCCCTCTTTTTATTGTTTGGAAAAATCTGCCTCTGTATTTTTGTATGGTTATATTTGTGGCAGAGTTTTCCCAAAAGCTTTTCATTATGAGGTTAGACTAAATGACAAAGATTAGAATAGTCAATTTTTAAATCTGATGTGATGATATTAAAGAAGGTATTCTATGTTTTTAGGATACTCAAATATAGCAAAACCTATTGCGGTATAGAGCTTTTTATAAACACACTAAGACATTTTAAAAATGTCTATTATAAAATATTTCTCAGAATTTGATATAAACCAATATAGTTAAATAAAAGACTAACAAGAAAGAATATTGAGCTTATTAATAATGATTTTTTTAGAGAATCTTTCCAACTATAAGAAATAAAATTATAATAAAAAAGATATATTAAACCAAAAAAAAATGTTGCTATAAGCGTTTCAATAATTTTAGAGATAAGATCTGTCATCACGCAATCCAAATTATAATATAATTACAAATTATAAATATCTCTGAAGTCCGTCTCAATAATAATTGTAGATAATATAATTTAGATATTTTTCGAAAAAAATTACAAATTATTAACTTCAGAGATATCTTTATAGTTGCTCTCTAAAAATTAGAACCAACACTCATGAACTTTCTGTACGAACCCTAAACCAAAACCTCCGAAGAAACCAGTCGTGGCACCAGTAAGTCCACCCATAAGTGCACCTGGACCAGTTGCAGCTCCCAATGCTGCTCCGGTTATCCCTCCTGCAACTGCATAGTCAAAACCTTGTGCATTCATGTGAGAAAGAAAAGCATTAGGACTGCATGCATTTCCATGAGTAGGTCTTGAATTGTGCGAATGACCAAAAGAAGGCTTTGTCGCCATATGACCGAATGTGTTGAATGAACCAAACATATTAATTCTCCTTAATTATCTACATCAAAAGTAGTATCATAATGATACATTTCAAATGCCTATCGCGTATTTTTAGATAAATGTCAAAGATAAACTTTAAAAATAGCAATAAAAATACTGTATAAATAATATATAAATTATGTATATATGAAATTTTTATGCTTAAAAAGATAATAATATTAATTTTAATATTTTAAAATATAAGAAATTACACCATATTTTTTCTTAATTAAATTTTAAATTTAGAAAAATTGCGTATATGAAAAGTTGAAGTTTTTCTCTTTGTTTACGAGAACGATAAAGAAATATCGTTATTGGGATCTATCTCATTGCCATTGTTTTGCCTGCATGTATTATGCGCATATGCTTGGGATTTGTTCTTTTATGTTTCAGGCGAATATTGATCGTATGTTACGCTTTGTAGAGCATAGAAAGCCTTTATGCTATCGTTGGACTTTATAGATTGCTATTCATGTTGTTTAGCGCGGTTCTTGGTGCTCTATTGGGCATTTGAGATGTTTATTTTGCTCAAGTGACTTACATGAAAGAGTTTTGTTACTGTATTATGCAGCCATAAGCCTCTTTTTGCCTGCTTTATGCCATTGGCATGTGGGGAAATTGTTTACGCGTGTTGGAGAAGTTTAAGAGAATTCGTGGTTTTTAATGGAAATCATTGCGATGATCTTATTCAATATTCTTTTGTAATTATTTATTTCGCGACAGTTTTTTCATTCATGCGCAACGCCCCTCTTATCATTTTGCCTTTATATAAGGATTTATTTTTTATATTGCTTTTGCTGGAGAGGCGGTCAGAGGGGAGGTGAAGTAGAACCAATGTGCGAGAATATGAGAGCCAAATTGCAATGCTATCTTAAATCTATTGTACGTGTTGTGGATGTGCCGGTGAGAATTTTGAGAAGACCAGCTTTTTTGCTTATTTTGCTAACAGGATGAAAGAGGGACTGAAATCTTTTTTGCTAGAATTGCTCTTTTATTGATATTGAAGGAAATATTTTTTCTCATTTCTGCTGTTTTTGGCTTGTTCGTAGAATCTTCAATGGGAATTTATATGAAGGGGGGAATGAATTTATATGAGGGGAAATTGCTTTACACAGGGCGTTTTCCAAATAAAGCAGAGCCAATGCGAAGAACGTTAGAGCCAAACTGTAGAGCGGTTTTGAAGTCACTGGACATGCCCATGGAAAGCTTTGAAAGACCTGCTTGTTTTGCTAATTTTGCTAAGAGCGCGAAATAGGGTCCGGGGTTTTCATCGACAGGGGGGATGCCCATAAGACCGATGATATCAAGTCCATAGTTGTTTTTGCATTGGTTGACAAAAGATGTCGCTTCTTGCGGTGAGATACCACTTTTTTGCGGTTCTAAGCCAATGTTAACCTGAACATAGCAAGGAAGATGCCTTTTTTGTTTTTGCATTTCTTCGGATAAAATTTTGGCTATTTTTTCACGATCAACCGTTTGAATGACATCAAAAATTTTGATAGCTTCGGCGGCTTTATTTGATTGTAGGGGACCGATGAGATGAAGTTTAATATTTTCAAATTGTTGACGTAAAGCAGTCCATTTTTGTGCCGCTTCTTGTACGCGGTTTTCTGCAAACAAAGATTGTCCTGCTTGCAAAAGGGGACGTATATCAGCGGCAGAAACAGTTTTTGAAACAGCGATAAGTTCAATTTCTTCTACAGGGCGTTGTAACTCTTGGCATATTGCTGCAATGTCTTTTTGAAGGTTTTGCCATGCTTCAATGGAAGGGGTATCGAGGGGCGTTTGTGTATTCATGTTTTTGTGCTTTACCTTTTTTGTTCAAGAGTTGGTCGTTTTTTTAAAAGTTTTATAAAATACTTAGGGAAATATTTCACGAAAATGTTGACGATGAGGTTAATCCATGGTCAAGCATAATAAAACAAGTTTTTGGTTCTGTTTTATTAAAAGAGTATAATGGGAATGACGATTGAACATTATAATATAGGCGAACGCTATAATCCACGTGCGAGAGAAAAAAAATGGCAAGAAATTTGGGATGAAAAGAAAATTTTTCAGACTCTTCAAGAAGATGCTCGTGAAAAATATTATGTTTTAGAAATGTTTCCTTATCCTTCTGGCCGTATTCACATGGGGCATGTGCGCAATTATGCCATGGGGGATGTGGTGGCACGCTATAAAAGGGCAAAGGGTTTTAATGTGCTTCATCCTATGGGCTGGGATGCTTTTGGTATGCCGGCTGAAAATGCTGCTCTGCAAAGTAAAGTGCATCCTAAAACTTGGACCTATCAGAATATTGCTGTGATGCGCGGGCAATTAAAGCAATTAGGGCTCTCACTAGATTGGACACGTGAATTTGCGACTTGTGATGTGGAATATTACCATCGTCAACAAATGTTGTTCCTTGATTTCTATCAAAAGGGTTTGGTTGCGCGTAAAGTGGCTAAGGTGAATTGGGATCCTGTTGACCACACCGTTTTGGCCAATGAACAGGTTGTTGATGGGCGGGGATGGCGTTCTGGTGCGTTGGTTGAACAACGTGAGTTGACGCAGTGGTTTTTCAAAATTAGCGACTTTAGTGAAGAGCTCTTGGCTGGGCTTGAAGAGCTGAACCAATGGCCGGAAAAAGTTCGCACCATGCAAAAAAACTGGATTGGAAAATCACAAGGTTTGCTGATTCGTTGGGCTTTAAAGGCAACAAGTGGTGTTGATGATGTTTGTGAGACATTTGATGAGGTTTTTTGTTATTCAACACGTCCTGATACACTTTTTGGCGCTTCTTTTTTAGCTCTGTCTGTTGACCATCCCATTGCACAAGCTTTGGCAAAGAAAGATAAAGCGTTGAGTGCTTTTATCGAAAACTGTCGGTGTGGTGGAACGACAACGGCAGCACTTGAAACAGCTGAAAAACAAGGATTTCTCACGCCCCTTTTGGCAGTTCATCCTTTTGATTCAACAGTACATATTCCTGTTTATATCGCGAATTTTGTGCTTATGGATTATGGAACAGGGGTTGTTTTTGGTTGTCCGGCTCATGATCAGAGAGATTTCGATTTTGCGCGCAAATATGATCTTCCAATAAAACCAGTGGTTTTGCCAAAAGGAGAGCAAGCAGAAGATTTTGTTATTACTGAAACACCTTATACGGGTGATGGGGTGATGATCAACTCCAGCTTTTTGGATGGTTTAACACCCCAACAAGCTTTTGAAGAAGCTGCTAAAAAGCTTGAAAAACAAATGCTCAATGGGCAACCGCAAGGGAAGAAAACAGTGCAATTTCGTTTGCGTGATTGGGGGATTTCACGTCAACGTTATTGGGGGTGCCCCATTCCGATGATCCATTGTACAACTTGTGGGGTTGTCCCTGTTCCACGTGCTAATTTACCGGTTGTGTTGCCTGATGATGTTACTTTTGATCAACCAGGAAATCCTCTTGCACGGCATGAAACATGGCAAAATGTTACTTGTCCTTCCTGTGGTCAACCGGCCAAACGCGAAACCGATACCATGGACACATTTGTTGACTCTTCTTGGTATTATGCACGCTTTACGGCTCCTTTTGCGCAGGAACCTGTTGATAAACAAGCAACAGCTGAATGGTTGCCTGTGCAACAATATATTGGTGGAATTGAGCACGCGATTTTGCATCTTCTTTATGCGCGCTTTTTTATGCGTGCTATGAAATTGGTCGGTCATGTGACGGTAGATGAGCCTTTTAAGGGGCTTTTTACCCAAGGGATGGTGGTGCATGAAACCTATCGAGATGATCAAGGGTGGGTTTCTCCAGCGGATATTTCCATTGTTGAAAAAGATGGAAAGCGGTGTGCTTATAAATTAACCGATCAAAGTGAAGTGACAATTGGTTCGATTGAGAAAATGTCAAAATCAAAAAAGAATGTCGTTGATCCTGATGATATTATCGCATCCTATGGCGCTGATACTGTGCGCTGGTTTGTGTTGTCAGATTCTCCCCCCGAGCGGGATGTCATTTGGACAGAATCTGGTGTTGAAGGTGCACATCGCTTTGTACAGCGTGTTTGGCGCCATGTAGCTGTGAGTGCTTCTATTTTAAAGGATGTGGCGCCTTGTGCAGGGCATCAGGGAGCAGCTTTGGAACTCTCAAAGGTTGCACATCGCACGCTTTGCGCTGTAGAAGATGATTTGGAAAAATTCGCTTTTAATCGGGCTATTGCACGCCTTTATGAATTCTTGAATATTATGGCACCGTTGTTAAATAGGATAGAAAGTGTTGACGATGAAATGAAAGCTTCTTTACGTCAAGCCATGGATTTTTTTCTTGCTATGATTGCACCAATGATGCCCCATTTAGCAGAAGAATGTCATGCTGCTTTAGGGGGAAAAAATTTAATATCTGCGCTTTCTTGGCCTGTTTATGATCGTGCGTTAACCGTTGCGGAATGCTATACTTTGCCAGTACAAATTAATGGTAAAAAACGTGGTGAGGTGAGCGTTGCAGCAACTGCTGATGAGGTGATGATTAAAGAAGCGGTTTTGGCTTTAGATTTTGTAAAGGCACAGCTGCTTGAAAAGCCTGTGAAAAAAATCATTATTGTTCCACAAAGGATTGTGAATGTCGTTCTTTAAAAGTTTTCTGCTTGTTGTTTTAGCTTGTGTCTTTACACTGTTGTGTGGATGCAAAGTTGAACCGCTTTACCGTCAAGAGTTGCAGAGTGCAATGACAATGAATTCTGCTTCTGGGCACTCTTCTGAACAATTTTCTTTGGGGTTAGCGCAAAAGCTTGCTTCTATTGTTGTGGAAGAACCTTCGGATCGTTTTGGTCAAATGGTGCGCAATCATCTGCTGTTTCTTTTGTATGGAAATGGTGGTAAACCTTCTCTACCTGCTTATCGATTGGCATTGCAGATATCCGTCTTTACAAGAGAATCGATGCAGATAGAGGTTGATTTCGAGAAAAAGAGAAAGGGACGACCTTCTGTTGGAACTGTTATGAGCAGAGCTTCTTATACTTTGCAGGATATGAAAAATACTCTTGTTGCAAAAGGAACAGCAATGATGAATGCATCTTTTGAGCGACTTCGTCAAGAATATGCAACGCTGCAAGCAGAAGAAGATGCAAAAAAACGTGTTGCGGAAGAGTTGGCTGAACAGATCTTTTTGTTACTTTCAAAAGATCTTTCCAATAAAAATTCTAGATATTAAGCAATATTTTGTCCTGTTTTTTTCCAGTCGTCGAGGAATATTTGCAACCCTTTGTCGGTGAGAGGGTGTTTGACCAGTGCTTTTAAGATTGTTGGTGGAACTGTTGCAACGTCAGCACCTCTGAGTGCTGCTTCTTTGACATGATTAACGGTGCGGATTGAAGCGGCCAAGATTTGTGTTTTAAAGTTATAGTTATCATAAATTGTGCGAATTTCATGAAGCAGTTCACTTCCATCATTTCCACAATCATCAAGTCTACCAATAAAAGGTGAAACGAATGTTGCACCTGCTTTGGCGGCTAATAAGGCTTGATTGGCAGAAAAACAAAGTGTGAGATTTGTTTTTAGTCCTGCTGCTGTGAGGGCTTTACAGGCTTTTAATCCATCGAGTGTTAAAGGAAGCTTGATACAAATATTGTCGGCAACCTTTGCTAAAACAGCTGCTTCTTTCATGATGCTTTCAAATTCCGTTGCTGCAACTTCAGCAGAAACAGGTCCGCTAACGAGAGCACAAATTTCTTTTGTAACATCAAGAATATTGCGTCCTGATTTTAGGATAAGAGAGGGATTGGTGGTAACACCATCAACAAGGCTTAAATTCTGTAACTCTTGAATTTCTTCGATATTGGCGCTATCCACAAAAAACTTCATATCTAACCTCTTCTTTTTAGCTTTTATCTTATTTTTTGTTATGCGCTATTGTTGACTGTAAAAGCAAGAGAAAGAATTAATATCTGTGTAAAGAACAAGAATGCTATGGTGTTAATCATGTACCCGTTTTCGGTAAAGAAATATGATTTATCGTTTCCACACCCATTTCATAGTGTTACTCGTGATAAGGCATAGAATTCATTGCGTATCAACATTTTTGCGTATTGGCATCTTTGCGTAGCGGTGTTTTTATATTTATGGAAATAAGCTAGCATTATCAAACACTTTGCTCATTTCCTATTTGCGATTGCTCTTGATATTTGAGAGAGCATCATAAGATACCTCCCTTTTTCAGGGGGGGACATTTAACCTCATTTTTGATAGAAGCGAATGGATTTATTTTATCGTAAAACACCATTGAAGAAGGCATGTAAATTTTACACATGAAGTGTTTTTTTATGGTCAATACATTGATTTATTCTGTGTTACCCATTCTTCAACAATACGCTTTTGTGCTACTTGTATTGTTGCTTGATTCTCAATCAAGCTGAAAGATGTACGCATGTGTTTCCACGTTTTGGCACAAAGCCAAGGTGAATATTGTAACGGTTCCATTTGCGATATTATTCTCCCTGTAATTAAAATCATGGGAGACTCTCTCATTAATAAGGATTTACAAATGTTCCTCGATGGGGTTGAAATGAGAAAAATTCATCGTATTGAGGGTTTTATTACAATAGGTAAAATGATGATTATATCTTTATAAATCAGTTTGTTGAAGATAAATTGAGATATGAGGCGGTAAAAAAATAAACGTGTGTGTTGGGAAGAAGTTACACTATGGGATAGCTTTGTTGAAGAGCGCACTTACAATATCATGTTGAATGCTTATAGTGATGAGCTTTATTTGCACAGAAGAATGGCGCTGTTTTTTTTGCTATAGAGTTTTTTATTATAGACGATGAGATTGGTTTTTTTATTGGCACTTTGGTGATGAAATGAGTATTAAAAAGAATTTTTGTGAGAAAAATGTTGTGATAGGGGGGAGAGATTGAATCCTGCAATGAATTTTATAAGAGTGTTTAAAGATAAGGTGTAGACCTGTTGGTGCTCAAGAGGTCGTAGATTGGTTTAAAAGATGCATTCAAACGTGATAGAGGAAGAGATTGTATCTGTATTGGTTCCTCTTCCTGTTGCTCACGCTTATAGTTATAAAGTTCCCTCTTCTATGGAGGTGAACGTTGGTTCCTTTGTTCGGGTTCCGGTGATGGGGCGTGAGCTTTGCGGTTTTGTTGTGGATGTTGGAGAGAAGACAGCAGATGGGCAAAGGTCTGGTTTGGTGGCGCGTGAAAAATTACGCTCTCTGCTTCATGTTTTTGATTGCCCCCCATTAAAGGCAGAAATGATCACATTTTTGCGTTTTGTTAGTCGCTATACAATGGCGCCTTTTGGTCTTGTTGCACGATTGGTTTTGTCTGTACCGGCTGCTTTAGAGCCGGAAGCGCAGATGCTGGGTTTGCGATATTGTGGTGGAAATGTAGAACGTCTCACACCAGCGCGGTCACGGGTTTTGGAATTGGTGCGCAGTGAGAAGATATGGACACGTTCTGGTCTGGCACATGCGGCTGGAACTTCGGTTTCTGTTGTTGAAGGTTTAAAAGCGCTAGGAATTTTTGAAGATGTTAAGGTTCCTGCTCCTGATCTTGTGGGCATGCCTGATCCTGATTTTTGTTCCCCTCAGTTGCAGGGAGCGCAAAATGAAGCAGCAACAATGTTGCGGGAAGGTGTTTTATCTTCTCAGTTTCAAGTTTTTTTGCTTGATGGTGTTACGGGATCAGGAAAGACAGAGGTTTATTTTGAAGCGGTCGCTCAAGCCTTCAAAGGGGGCAAGCAGGTTTTAATTTTATTGCCGGAAATTGCTTTAACACAGCAGTTTTTAGATCGTTTTTATGCACGCTTTGGAGCTGCGGCAGCGGAATGGCATTCTGATTTGACGCCACGTCGTAGAGAGCGCGTTTGGCGGCAAGTTGCAGAAGGGCGGGTGCGTGTCGTTGCGGGGGCTCGTTCAGCGCTTTTTCTTCCCTTTCATGAGCTTGGCTTGATTGTTGTCGATGAAGAACATGATAGCGCTTATAAACAAGAAGAGCGCATTTTTTACCATGCGCGTGATATGGCTGTTGCACGGGGCTCTTTTGAGCGTTTTCCTGTTATCTTATCTTCAGCAACACCGTCGATTGAAAGCCAAGCCAATGTTTTAAGAGGGCGTTATCAAAAGGTACATTTACCTTCCCGTTTTAAAGAAGTAGCACTTCCACAGTTGCGGGTGGTTGATATGCGCCAAGGAGGGGTGCAAAAGGGGCGCTTTATTTCCTTTGCTCTTGAAAGGGCTTTAAAACAAACGCTTGATAAGGGCGAACAAGTTCTTCTTTTTCTTAATCGTCGTGGTTATGCACCTTTAACTTTATGCCGAATTTGCGGACATCGTTTTCATTGTACTGATTGTTCAAGTTGGTTGGTAGAACATCGTGCGCAAGGGCAACTGAAATGTCATCATTGTGGATATCATGAACCACTTCCTCAAGCCTGTCCTGAATGCGGGACATTAGATCATCTCGTAGCTTGTGGACCGGGTGTGGAAAGAATTGCAGAAGAAACACAAATGCTTTTTCCTCAAGCGCGATCATTGATCCTTTCAACGGATCTCAAAGGAGGGATTGGGCAGTTGCGAAGCGAATTACAAGCCATTGCCAATGGCGATGTGGACATTATTATTGGAACACAGTTGGTTGCTAAAGGACATCATTTTCCCAAGCTCTCTCTGGTTGGTGTTATTGATGCTGATCTTGGTCTTGCCAATGGCGATTTACGCGCAAGTGAACGTACCTATCAGCTGCTTTCTCAAGTTACCGGAAGAGCAGGGCGTGTGGGATTGAAAAGTTTAGGATTATTGCAAACTTATCAACCAGATCATCCGGTCATCAAAGCCTTACTTGCATGCCAGCCAGAAGATTTTTACACACGTGAGATTGCAGCACGTCAGCATTATCATTTGCCCCCCTATGGGCGGCTTGCCTCTTTGATTGTTTCTGCACAACAGCGCCAAGCAGCAGAACATTATGCGCGCGCATTGCGTCAGGCAGCGCCACGGGAAAAAAATATCTCGGTTATGGGACCAGCAGAAGCGCCTTTGGCTTTGGTTCGGGGGCGTTATCGTTTTCGGCTTTTGTTGCAGGGACAGCGTTCTTTTGATATACAAGGGTTTATACATGCAATGCTTAGCGGTACACCCAAAATGCCCAGTTCCGTTCGGGTTCAAATTGATATTGATCCGCAAAGTTTTTTCTAAAACCAGTATCGCATAAAGTAAAGATCTCTTTGCTTAAGGTGCTTTACTTGAACTCTTAGTATTATTCAGAATAAGCATCCAGGCAGCAAAATATGATATATGTACATTGCATTAAGTAGAGCCACGGGAAAAAATATCTTTGTGATAGAACCAGCAGAAGCGCCTCTCTTCTTTGAGGGCGCTATCATTTCGGCTTTTACTCCTTTTTTGTGTTAGGGACAGTATTCTTTTGATAGGCGGATTCTTTTTATAAGGGCTGAAAATGCTTAGCTGTACACCAAAAGTATCCAATTCTATTCGGGTTCAAATTAATATTGATCTATGCTTCTTCTAAAATCAGTGCAATATAGTGCCATATAAAGTGAAGCTACGCGGGCTTAATGAAGGGCGTGATTTTGATAAAAAATTTGAAAAGAGAGAATTTGTCGATATTTGAAGCTTATCCGGTATGAAAAATGATATATTATCATTATAAATCAATGTGTTGTATATTTAAAGAGTGTGCTTACAAGAAAATATTACTTGGTGAAATTTTTTAAAAGGAGTGGGTATTTGAAGAAAAAAGATCAATGTTTTCTTTAATTTTTAGGAGGATATTCATTGTTTTTTTCTTTCTTATCAGTTTGAAATAATAGACTTTTTCAATCGCAGCTGCATCTCATTAAAGGTCTTGTGGTGATAAAGGGAGTGTTTTTTAGAGAAGAAGTGTTTTATTATGGTGGCAAGGGCATTTGAAGAAAAATCAAAGAGAGTGAAAAAATCGCTCAGAGAATGTCAAAAAGAGGCATAAAAAAACTGTGATGCCATCCTGTATATCTAAAAAAAATGCTTTTCAAAAATATTTTGAATATTTTATTAAAATTTTTAAAAAGCAGCGATTTGTAGTGTTGCGAGTCGGCTATGTCTATGCTAGAAACCAAGTGATTTTTGTTCTAGGTTTTAAGAAAAAGATTCTTAAGATTGAGAATGTCTGTTTCATTTCATCTGATAACTATCAGAGAGTCGCTCAAGGGAAAGAGGCGGTATTTCGTGTCGGATTCATTTTCTCTCATACCGCTGCCGTTGGTAGATCAACGCTATGCGCAAGCGCTTTTTGATTGCGTTCAAGAAGCCGGAAACGTTGAAAAGGTTGAAAAGGCAGTAGAGGATCTTTTGCTTGTTTTGGAGCATAAGGATTTAAAACGCTTTGTGCTTAGTCCATTCTTTTCAGTTAAAGAGCAAATTAAGGTGATGCAATCTGTTTGTGCAAACATCAAATTTGCTGATAAAAATGCAGGGCAGGTCATTGGTAATTTTTTACGCGTTATTGCCACAAACCGTAGGCTTAGTGCTGTATTTGGTATTTTACGTGCTTTCCAGCATTGTGTTGCACGCGCTCGTAGGCAGGTTACTGCGCAAATTGTTTCTGCGCGCCCCTTAAGTTCTCAACAAAGACAAGAGTTGTGTGAGGCTTTGGAAGGTGTTGTTGGAGGAAAAGTCTTGCTGCACATCATTGTGGATCCAACAATTCTTGGTGGATTAATCGTTCGTGTGGGGTCGTCTCAAATTGATACGTCTCTTCTCACAAAATTGTCTTCACTTAAGCTTGCATTGAAAAAAGAGGTCAGCTGATGGATATTAGACCATCTGAAATTTCAAAAATTCTAAAAGAGCAAATCAAAAACTTTGACCAAAAGGCTGAGGTTTCAGAAATTGGTTGGGTTCTCTCTGTAGGGGATGGTATTGCTCGCGTTTATGGTTTGGATAATGTCCAAGCAGGGGAAATGGTCGCTTTTCCAAACGGTGTGCGTGGTATGGCACTCAATTTGGAAGTTGATAATGTTGGTGTGGTCATTTTTGGCTCAGATCGTGATATTCGTGAAGGTGATTGTGTAAAGCGGTTAGGCGCTATCGTCGATGTTCCTGTGGGCCCCGCTTTGCTGGGACGTGTGGTTGATGCGTTGGGAAACCCTATCGATGGGAAGGGTCCCATTAAAGCAACGGAGCGTCGTCGTGTTGATGTTAAGGCGCCAGGGATTATTCCGCGTCAGTCAGTGCATGAACCGATGTCGACCGGATTGAAAGCGATTGACGCACTTATTCCTATTGGACGGGGGCAGCGTGAATTGGTGATTGGTGATCGCCAAACAGGAAAAACAGCAATTTTGCTCGATACATTTTTAAATCAAAAACCTTTTCATGAAAAAGGGGCTGGACGGGAGCAAGACAAAGTTTATTGTATTTATGTGGCTATCGGTCAAAAACGTTCGACGGTGGCACAATTCGTTAAAGTTTTAGAAGAACGTGGAGCGCTGGAATATTCTATTATTGTTGCAGCGACCGCTTCTGATCCAGCACCACTGCAATTTATTGCACCTCTTGCTGGGTGTGCTATGGGTGAGTATTTCCGTGATAATGGGCAACATGCTTTGATTGGTTATGATGACTTGTCAAAACAGGCGGTGGCGTATCGTCAAATGTCTCTTTTATTGCGTCGTCCTCCAGGTCGTGAAGCTTATCCGGGAGATGTTTTCTATCTTCATTCGCGTCTTTTAGAGCGGGCTGCGAAGTTGAATGCGGAAAATGGATCTGGGTCATTGACAGCTTTGCCGGTTATTGAAACGCAAGCAAATGATGTTTCTGCCTATATTCCTACAAATGTGATTTCGATTACTGATGGGCAAATTTTTCTAGAGACTAATTTATTTTATCAAGGAATTCGTCCTGCTGTAAATGTTGGTCTTTCTGTGTCGCGTGTTGGTTCTGCCGCACAAATTAAAGCGATGAAGCAAGTTGCTGGCTCGATTAAAGGTGAATTGGCGCAATATCGTGAAATGGCAGCTTTTGCGCAGTTTGGCTCTGATTTGGATGCGTCAACCCAGCGTCTGTTAAATCGGGGTGCGCGCTTGACAGAGCTGTTGAAGCAGCCGCAATTTTCTCCACTCAAAACAGAAGAACAGGTGGTGGTTATTTTCGCGGGTGTGAATGGCTATCTTGATGCTTTGGCGGTTTCTGATGTTGCGCGGTTTGAGCAGGGACTTTTGGTGCTTTTGCGTAGTGATTATCAAGATCTCTTAAAGGCAATTGCTGAGCAAAAGCAAATAACAGATGAGCTGAAAGATAAGTTGATAACTGTTCTTAATACTTATGCGAAAAATTTCTCGTGATGAATTGATGGAATGCTTGAATGGCTTCACTAAAAGATCTTAGAGACCGTATCGCTTCGGTTAAAGCAACACAAAAGATTACCAAAGCTATGCAAATGGTTGCAGCGGCAAGGTTGCATCGTGCTCAAGAGGCAGCGCAGTCTGCACGCCCTTATGCGAAGAGAATGGCTGATATTTTGACCAGTGTTGCTGCTGATGTAGATGGTGTTGATGTGCCTACTCTTATGCGTGGTACGGGGCGCGATGATGTGCATCTTTTGGTGGTGTGTACTGCTGAGCGCGGTTTGTGTGGTGCTTTTAACGTGCAAATTGCTCGTCGTGCACGTGAACAGATTAAGGCATTGTTGGCGGCTGATAAAATAGTAAAAATTATCACTGTGGGTAAAAAAGGCGCGGATATTTTATCGCGTGATTACAAAGGCTTGATAATTGATCATATCGATTTGCATGCTGTAAAGCGAATTGGTTTTGCAGAGGCAGTGATGATTAGTCAACGGATTGTTGATTTATTCAATGAAGGTGCTTTTGATGTTTGTACGCTGTTTTATTCTGAATTTGTTTCCGTAATTAATCAGCGTCCAACAGCTTTGGATTTGATTCCAATGGTCGCTCCAAAAGCAGCTGTTGGGGCAATAGATATTGTGGAGCAAACCGATCATAACAAAGGTTCACAATCGATTGTTTATGAATATGAACCTGATGCTGCGTCTCTTTTAGAGGCTCTTGTACCACGTAATCTTTCGGTGCAAATCTTTCGGGCTTTGCTAGAAAATGTTGCTGGTGAAATGGGCGCCAAGATGACAGCTATGGATAATGCATCGCGCAATGCGGGTGAAATGATTAGTAAATTGACGGTGGCTTATAATCGTCAACGTCAAGCACAGATTACGACAGAATTGATCGAAATTATTGCGGGCGCTGAAGCGCTTTAAATGGAGAAGGTAAGGATTGATGGTAAAAGCAGTAACCTCAAGCAAAGGAACAGAAAAAGGTGAAAAAAAGAAACCAGCTGCTCGTTCCGGCGTGAAAAAAGCCGCTTCGAAATCTCAAGTGGATGTAAAGGCTTCCTCTGTACCTGCGCGTGATGCAGCTAAAGATACACCTGTAAAAAAAGATACATCCGCAAAAAAAGAAGAGCATGCAAAAGGCGCTGTTGGTGAAATCAAGCAGATTATTGGTGCTGTCGTTGATGTGCAATTTGAAGGTGAATTGCCAAATATTCTCAACGCTTTGGAAACAGAGAATTTAGGCAATCGCTTGGTATTAGAAGTTGCGCAGCATTTGGGTGAAAATACCGTGCGTACGATTGCTATGGATACGACTGATGGTTTGATGCGGGGCCAAAAGGTTGTGGATACAGGCACACAAATTAGCGTTCCTGTAGGAGAAGCAACGTTGGGACGTATTATGAATGTGATTGGGGAACCGGTGGATAATGTGGGACCAATCGCTTCAACCAAAACACGTTCTATTCACCAAGAGGCACCTGAATATGTTGAGCAATCGACTGTTTCGGAAATTCTCGTAACCGGTATTAAAGTCGTGGATTTGTTAGCCCCTTATTCTAAAGGGGGTAAAATTGGCTTGTTTGGTGGTGCTGGTGTTGGAAAAACCGTTCTCATTATGGAGCTTATAAACAATATTGCAAAGGCACATGGTGGCTATTCTGTATTTGCTGGTGTGGGAGAACGTACACGTGAAGGAAATGATCTTTATTATGAAATGATCGAAAGCCGCGTGAATGTGAATCCAAAAGAGAATAATGGTTCAACGGAAGGGTCAAAGTGTGCCCTTGTTTACGGGCAAATGAATGAACCACCAGGAGCGCGTGCGCGTGTGGCTCTTTCAGGATTGACAATTGCGGAAAGTTTCCGTGATGAAGGACAAGATGTTCTCTTCTTTGTGGATAATATTTTCCGTTTCACGCAAGCAGGAGCTGAGGTATCTGCTCTTTTAGGGCGTATTCCTTCTGCTGTTGGGTATCAGCCTACCTTGGCAACGGATATGGGGGCGTTGCAAGAACGTATTACCAGTACAAAAACAGGCTCTATTACTTCCGTTCAGGCAATTTATGTTCCGGCAGATGACTTGACGGATCCGGCGCCGGCAGCATCTTTTGCTCATTTGGATGCAACAACTGTTCTTTCGCGCTCTATTGCGGAAAAGGGGATTTATCCAGCGGTTGATCCGCTTGACTCTTTCTCGCGTATGTTGGATCCATTGATTGTGGGGGAAGAGCATTACACTGTTGCTTGTCAAGTGCAAACCATTTTACAACGTTATAGAGCGCTTCAGGATATTATTGCTATTCTTGGAATGGATGAACTTTCTGAAGATGACAAATTGCTGGTGGGGCGGGCGCGTAAAATTGAACGTTTCCTTTCGCAACCTTTCCATGTTGCGGAAGCCTTTACTGGTTCGCCGGGGAAACTCGTTCCTTTGGAAGATACAATCAAAGGCTTTAAGGGGCTTTGTGCTGGCGATTACGATGATTTGCCAGAAGCTGCTTTTTATATGGTTGGTTCGATTGATGAAGCACTTGAAAAAGGAAAGCGTCTCATGGCAGAGGCTTCTTAGTAAGAAGCTTCTTATTCAAGAGAAAACTGTCATGGGTATTTTTCGTTAAAAAGGACGAGTCGTTGGAGAAAACGGAGAGTCCTTATATCGGGTATTGTGGAGACTTTTGTGGAAAACAATAGAGAAGAGCATTTTTTATTTGAGCTTGTATCGCCTGAAAAAATTGTGTTTTCAGAGCAGGTAGTGTCTGTTGTTCTTCCTTCAGCCTCAGGTTATTTGACAGTTATGGCGCATCATGCGCCATTGGTGGCAAGTATTGTGTTGGGCAGTGTTCGTGTTCGCACCTCTTTGGGTGAAAAATTATTTGTTGTATGCGGGGGCGTTGCAAATATTACCTTTTCAGGTTGCTCTTTATTGGTAGAGCACGTTGTGGCTGTAGAGAATCTTTCTTTTGATGTATTAGAACAGCAGATTTTGCAGATTCAAGCGACGTTAGAAGGAGGGACAAGTGATGAGGACAATCATAAAATAGAGGCTTTTTTTCAGCAGTTGTCAGCTGATGGTGTTGTGTTGATAGAAGCGTAGCAGAGTATACAGGAAAAGATGACATGAGCGGAAAAAAGAGTACGGTTGTGTCTGCTAAAAGGAGTGCAAAACCTTTTCCTCATCCTGGTCGTGTCTTTGCGGGACCTTTGCCAAAGTGCTTTGTTTATATTTTTGCTTCTCTTATTTTGCAATGGGCTTATGGTTTAGGGGCTAATATTGTTCAGTCTAACATTGTCCATCTTACGGGTGATTTTCATGCAACTTTGGCCGAGACGACATGGCTGGTAGCGGCTTATATGGCGCCAAATGTGAGTGTAGCGATTATGTTGATCAAAATCCGCTATCAATTTGGGCTGCGCGCTTTTGCTGAACTGTCAATCCTTGGCTTTGTTTTGGTTTGTGTGTTGCAGCTCTTTGTTACGGATTTGCGTTCTGCGCTAATTATTCGCTTTTTTGCTGGGATTGCTGCTGCGCCTTTGGCTTCGCTTGCGCTGCTTTATATGATGGAGGCTTTTGCTCCAGCAAAGAAGTTTACTGTTGCTCTGAGTTTGAATTATATGAATGCAGCTTTAGCAGCACCTTTATCACGTTTGATTTCTCCTGATTTGCTGGAAAATGGTGGTTTTTCCAGCCTTTCCGCTCTGGAAATGGGGTTGGTTCTTATCAGCTTGGTCTGTATCTATACTTTACCTCTTACTCCTGTTGTGCGTAGTAAGGTTATTCAAAAATTAGATTGGATAAGCTATGGTTTGATTGCTCTTGGTCTTGGATTAAATGCTGTGATCATGTCTGTTGGTGTATTGTATTGGTGGTATGAAGCGCCATGGATTGGTTGGGGGCTCGCACTTGCTATTTTCTCTTTGGCTGTTGCTATTATTATTGAGCTTAATAGAGAAAAACCGTTGATTGATCTCCGTTGGATTTTCAGTAAAGAAATGATACAATCTGTTTTTATTTTATTGATTTTTCATGTTTTTTTGTTGGAGCGATCCAATTTGCCCGTCGGTTTTTTTAATCTTTTTGGTTTGCTCAATCGTGAAATGGCGCCCATGTATCTTGCGGTGACATTAGGGATTCTGTTAGGGGGGGCTGTTTGTGTCTTTTTTTTACGGGCGGGGCGTGAAGATTATTTTTATTTGTTATCTTTGGGTTGTTTGGCACTTGGCGCTTATTTAGATAGTCGTGTCAATCATTTAACGCGTCCGCAAGATATGATGTTGAGCCAAGGATTGGTGAGTTTTAGTTATGCACTTTTTTTGCCTCCTGCTCTTTTCAAAGGGTTTGTGATTGCTGGTGAGCGAGGGCCGCGTTATGTTTTGAGTTTTATTGCTGTTTTTTTGCTAACGCAAGTGACAGGGGGATTGATGGGATCGGCTTTTTTTGGCACTCTACAGTTTTATTTTGCTCATAAGAACTTTGAGTCTTTAACACAAAATATTGTTGTGACGGATCCGCTTATTTCTGGTGAGATAAATACTTTATTTTCGCCTTCTTATGGTGCTTCTGTTCCCCATGGCTTTGGAAGTGAGCAGGCGACTTCTCTGTTGATAGAGAAATTTAAGTTAACAGCAAATATTTTTGCTTATGATGACGTTTTTCGGCTTTATTTTTATATTTCAATGGCTGTATTCGTTGTTTTTCTTGTTACAATGGTTGTTAAGTCATGCTCTTTGCGTGCGTTAGAAAAGTAGAGTGATGTTATAGAAGAGGGGTGCAAAAAATGATAAAAGCATTACGGTCAAAAGCTACGATTGTTGCATTCCTATCGGGCATTACGGGTGTTTTGCTAATTTTGTGGGCTTGGAGACTTCCTCCTTTTGTAAATAACATTCAAATAACGGATAATGCTTCCATTAAGGGTAATGTTACTCTGGTGAGTTCACAGATCTCTGGGGTGATTGCACGGATTTATGTGCAAGATTATCAACGTGTTGAAAAAGGAATGCTGCTCTTTGAGCTTGATGATTCTCTTTTTCGTCAGCAGCTTGCACGGGCACAGGCTGTTCTCGATTCAAAAAATGCAAAACTGGCAAGTATTGAATTGCAAGCTCAGATTTTACAGGGAGAAGTTAATGCTGCAGAAGCGGAATTAGCGCGTTCACGAGCATTCTCTAATGTTGTTTCTGATAGTAAAAAGTTAGGCTTTGGTGATGCGGCAGTTTCTGTTTCTCGCCCTCTTTCACAACTCTTGGCAGCCCTAGAAACAAAACGACAATTGCAAAAACAATTAAATCTTGAACGGCAAAGTTTACAGTCAGAAGTTTCGGGAGCGAAGGTGAGTGTTGAGTTGGCAAAACTTAATCTCGATCATACAAAGATTTTATCTCCTAGAACAGGCTATGTTGGATTGGTTGGCGCTAGGGTAGGGCAATATGTTATGCCGGGGACACAATTGGTCTCTGTTATTTCTGATGATATTTGGATTATTGCTAATTATAAGGAAACGCAACTTTCTCAGATGCGTGTGGGACAACCGGTTGTTTTTTCTGTTGATGCATTGAACAACAAAAAGTTAACAGGGCGTGTGGTTCGTTTTGCACCTGCTACAGGCTCAGAATTTTCATTGTTAAAAACGGATACGACAATTGGTAATTTTATCAAAATTGCGCAACGTATTTCAGTACGGATTGCTTTAGATCCTGGGCAGGAAGGGATTGAAAAACTCATTCCTGGCATGTCCGTGGTTACCTATGTAGATACTTCGCAGCGAGTCGATTCTGGAGGATGAAATTTTGGGTTTTTTCAGTTTAATTTTTGCGTCATTTACTTATAGCAAGTGGTTGTTTACGTTGGAAGATTTCGTTTGGTTTGCTATACTACATGTTTTAAAGCTCTTAGGCTTCTTATACTTTTATGTCATGATGTAAAATAATGTTCCTTAGAATATTAAAGCGCATGCATCTTTACTCATTTCCATTTCTTTTGAACTAACTCAGTAGGGGGATGGAGTATTGGAAGCTTTGCCTGTGGTTTTGCACAACACTGTCCTTTGAGGTGTGGTGTCACCGCATGTTTGGAAGATGGGGGTAGGGGGATGCCAGATAAAAAACTGGATTATAGACTGCTCGGATAGGTGGGAAACTTATCCTTTTGGGAGAAGGCATAAAGTTAGGAGGAAGACGTAAAGTTTATATTTTGTAAACCATAAAAAATGCCCGCTTTGAGTCGGGCATTAAAAGGGAAGGTTATTGGTTGTGTTATTAATTTTTACGGATCAGCAAGAAGCTTACTAAAACGACTCCTGCTGCTAATGCGAGGGTTTTTTTAGGATTTTCTTTCGCTTTTTTCTTTAATTCTGTAGCATGTTCGTTGAGGTGATAAAGTGCGTGACGGCCTTTTTGTTTCCATGTATTAAACAGCTCAGAAATGTTTTCAAAGCTATCATTTTGAAAACTCCAATGATTTACGGGGACCAGCTCTCTTTTTAATTGTGCTATACGTTTTTTAATTTTAGCATTTTTTCTATGGGGTGAAAATAGACACATTTATTGACTCCTTCATGTGTTAAATTGTTGTGTGACAGTTGGAATTGTGTTTGGGGTTTTGCTATAACGGCTTGAAAATTGAAAGGTTGCATTGATAATGCCGTGCGTGGGTGAGATGAGAGTTAAGAGTTTGGGTTTAATGAGGCATTTCTTAATGTACTCGAGTTCATTTCGTGATGGTGTTTGTTAAGGATGTAAGGTAAAAATTTTTACAAAATGGTGTAAGATTCATTCATAAAAATGGTGGGCGATGTCTTCATTTTTTTGTTTGTTTAAAGTGTTGGGATAGCTTTTGGCACTTGAAATAGTTTATAAGGAGTTTTTATCTACCTATTCTCTTGTGGCTGTAGGGAGTGGTATTGATTGATTCAATTAAGAAGATTTAAAATGATGAAATCTTATGATATTTGGGTTTTCCATTCAAATTTGTAAAAAATAGATTATTATAAATCAATATGTTGGATTAATTTGGTGATGTCTTTCATGCATTTTTAAAAATAGCGCTTTGATGGGTGTTATTTGTTGTGTTGTAAAACACTGTTTTGTGATGACATTGATGTCAGGTATCGGCATGCAACTTAAAAATACAGTATTGTCTCTGTTTTGTTTCAGTTTCTTTTTGAAGCAACCAAGTGTAGAAGTATAAACTTGAACAGAAGTAGTAGAACTTATCCGGTACGTCTATAGAATGAATACACCTATGAGTTGTATTGCATCAGTGTTAGTAGGTCGAACCTTTTGAGAGCAATCTGTTAAGATTGGTGGGCGGTGTAATTTTCGTCCTTTGAAGCGCGGAGGAAATCAATGTAAATAATGATTGATAGCGCAGGTTTTAAAAATTTGAGGACTTGATGAGTACGACCTATTTTTTATCTAAACCACTTGAGCGTCGTCGATCTGTTGGTGTTGCTGTTGGTGATGTGATCATTGGGGGGCAGAGCCCGATAGTTGTACAGTCGATGACCAATACAGATACCGCTGATGTTGATGCAACTGTTTCTCAAGTAGCTGCTCTTTGGCAAGCTGGCTCACAATTGGTTCGAATTACTGTTGATCGCGATGAAGCGGCGGCGGCTGTACCAAAAATACGGGAGCGATTGGAGAGGTTAGGATTTTTTGTACCATTGGTTGGGGATTTTCATTATATTGGTCATAAGCTTTTATTTGAGCATCCTGCGTGTGCTGAAGCGCTTGCAAAATATCGCATCAATCCTGGAAATGTTGGTTTTGGTGCAAAAAAAGATCGTCAATTTGCAGAAATTATTGAGATTGCTTGTCGGTATCATAAACCTATTCGCATTGGCGTGAATTGGGGCTCTCTTGATAATGCGTTGTTAACACGGCTTATGAATGAAAATGCACAGCAAGAAAATCCTTTATCGGTTGCTGAAGTGATGCGGGAAACAGTTGTGCAGTCGGCTTTGCTTTCGGCTACTTTAGCAGAAGAGTTAGGGTTGGGGCGTGATAAAATTATTCTTTCTGCTAAAGTGAGTGATGTCCAAGATCTTATTGCTGTTTATACCACCTTGGCGGCGCGTTGTGATTATGCTCTTCATTTGGGGTTAACGGAAGCTGGGATGGGAACAAAGGGCATTGTTGCTTCTTCGGTGGCTTTGGGTATTTTATTACAGCAAGGGATTGGCGATACGATACGAATTTCCTTAACACCAAAACCTGGTGGTGATCGGACACGAGAAGTAAAGGTGGGGCAAGAACTTTTGCAAGTGATGGGTTTTCGGCAATTTTTGCCTGTTGTTGCGGCTTGTCCTGGTTGTGGGCGCACAACCTCAACGGTCTTTCAACAATTGGCGCAAAAAATTGAAGCAGATTTATACAAAAATATGCCTGTTTGGCGTAAAAAATACCCTGGCGTTGAAAGTTTGAAGGTTGCTGTGATGGGATGTATCGTCAATGGACCGGGGGAATCAAAGCATGCGGATATTGGAATATCTTTGCCTGGAGTGGGGGAAAGTCCTGCGGCACCTGTTTTTATTGAGGGACAAAAGGTAAAAACTTTGCGGGGTGATCACATTGCTGAAGAATTTGAAGCACTTTTGAGTGATTATATTCATACACGCTTTGGGCAAGGTTGAGGTAAAAATCGCATAAGGTTGAAGTAAAAATGGTGTGTCGTTTTTTTTTAACAAGCTGTCTTCAATGTGAAGATGGCGCTGTTGTATGCTGCTGCTTTAGCTATGGTCAATACTGTTGTTGGTTGCTTATTATTTTAGGTAAAACCAGATGATATGCCTGTTTTAGAATCAGAAGCTTATGAAAGATATTAATGAGTTTGAGTGTGTTAAGACTATTAAGCAAAACGATATGAATACTTTAATAGATCCGTAAATGTTGTTGCTGGTTTTTTTGCTGCTCTTGAGACAGTAAAATATTTAACGGATTCTTCAAATATCAAATTATAGAAAGAACATTGTTTATTGATTTTTCAGGCATTTTCCCAGCATTTTTTGGGGTATCAAATTGATAGGATTGGAAATCCTTATAGCGATTATAGTCCTATTTGTCGTAAAATGTAAGCTTTTATATTGATATAAAATGATGTATACGGGTGCCTTTTTTGGCGTTATTGGGGGAGTGCATGACAAGTATATTAGCGTTTGGCTTTTTATTTAACGGTATAAGGATTTTAACTGGCGCCTTTATTGTCTTTTATATGCTTGAAAAAGGCTTAACGCTTATTGATATAGGTGTCATTAAGTCGTTTCAGGCTTTTATTATGATGGTTACCGATATTCCTCTGGGATATTTTGCTGATCGAAAAAGTTATAAAATATCGATCGTTTTGGCAGCGGCTTTTGCTGCCACATGGCTCTTTCTCATGGGATTTTCTACAAGCTTTTATGGTTTTCTTTTGGCAGAAACTTTTAATGCCTTATCGCTGACATTAATTGCTGGAGCCTATAATGCTTTACTTGTTCAATATGCAAAAGCAAAATTGACATCTACTAAAAAAGTGCTTGGTTCCAGCTCTCAATATAATTATATCGGCATGTTTATATTCAGTTTAATCGGCGCATATTTTGCTGATTATTCTAGCCAATATATATGGTATATCGCGGCGTTTTTAATGTTTATGACGACACTATTTGGTTTGTTTTTTCTTGATGACTTGAAGGGGGAGAAAAAACCAAATAAAGCGAATTCTCTCATTTGTGAAGCTAAGGAGATATTGTCTATTTTTATTAAAGTTCCTTATATCTCTTTATGCTTTTATTTTTCATTGATCTTTTTCAATATATTCTCGCAGTATTGGCAGTGGATATTTAAAGATTATGATATTAATGTCACTTATTTTGATCTTGGTGTGACATTTTCACTGATATTGTTCTCTCAGCTCTTGGCTAGTTTTCTCTTTACAAAACTAAGTGAAAGAGTGAATTTTATTTTACTACTGTTTCTTTCGGCTTCACTAATTTTTACCGTTGCTTTCTTTGAACCAAGAAAAGAAATGGCTGTCATTTTAGTTTGTATGATTTTTTATCTCATTAAGTATACATATCTTCGTGTAGAAGTTGTTTTGCATGATAGTATTAGTGATCATTTCAGGGCTACATATGAATCTTTCTTGTCAACCGTTGGGAGATTTAGCTTATTGGTATTTTTTTACATGAGTGCGTATATGGTCAATATATTTGGCTTTTTCTCACTCGTTTATATTTTTGCTATTTATTTATTGATTTACTTGTTGGCAGTACTTTTTTTAGAAGGAACTCTCAAAAAAGTTCAGTGAAAATATTAACTTATTACGATACGTGTTTTATAGGGTTTCATAGTGGGGCAAAGCTTTGATTTATTAAGGCGCATCGTTGTTTTTGCATGTTGAATGAGAAAGCTGAATAGTGTCAGTTATTCTTATTTAAAATCTATGTATGTTGAAGCAATCAAAGTCATCTGCTTGTACGTTATAAGTGGGCTTGGCATAATAATCATTAAAATGGCATAACAATCATTACAAAAGAAATAAAAATGCTGCTCATGAATATTACACAAAGGGTTGCTGACAAGATTGGACGCTGATAAAGAACATGATTGTGCCGGATTATATACTTATTAAGGAATGGTGATGGAGCAGTTTTCTCATTTTCATTGGTTCCTTACTGGTAACACTTTATCTCATTAGAGCTAATTTAAGCAGTCGGACAATTTATAGCCTGTTCAAATAGGCTTTCCTCATGACTGATTTTATTGTTGATATATTTAACGCGTTTTATTGCTGTTTTCTTTAAAATATCAATTATCTTGTTGAGATAATTTTTTACGTTGTACATTCTCATTTTTGAGTATTTTCTCTTTGATTGTGGCGTTAGCTCTGTATTTTCTGATGTTAGAAAATTTCTGATCCAGATAATAAACTTATCTATGGAAACTTTGAATGACATCCCCCCTCTTTGAGAGGGAATAAAACCAAGTACAGAAATATTGTTGAGTACAATTTGCTACAAATAAGCCACAAGAAACCAGCACATATTGATATATTTGATAGGAATCTGTTAAGCCGTACAAATTATGGTTATTATAAAGGTAAAGCGATGAAATCGTTATCCATAACGTTTGTTGTAACATTTATAACTCTTTTTTCTGTATTGGTATTGTTGGGATGTACGCGTGTAGATAGTTTAGAGCAGTACAATAAACTTTACGAAGAATATATAAGTGAAAAATACGAGGCTTTTGAACATTTTCAAAAGCAGGAACAAGCAAGAAATTTCGTCTATAGCCGTGGTTATCAAAATATAGCGCCCAAATTTGATATTATATGGCATCGACACATACTTATTGTTTTATGTGGACGCTTTGTTAATTTATTACGCAGTGATTATAATGAGGAGATGTCATGGGCAATGCTACCCAATGTCATAAGCAGTTTGCGTTATGACTATAATTGGAGAGAAAGCGATTTTATCTGGGCTTATAATATGTCTATGAATTCTACCGACCCCATGATTGATTATGCGAAAAAATTTCTTAATTCTTCAAGTGGAAATGGTATTAGCCCAACAACACAAATTATTGACCTTGTGTCTAGTATGAGAGCTGGTCATGATGACAATACTAAACAAATAGCGCGTTTTTGCAGAGAACTCCACACGATATATGATATGATGAAACCAAGAGGAATTTACAAATGATATTGAATGGGTAATGAGAAAAATTCTCTCGAAGGGTATTAAATGGCTATAATACTCTTGATAATTGCGGCATTTTCTTGGCCATGTTGCTTGTTTTTTTATTATGGCTTCAAAAGGTGGCCATATTTTCCAGCGTTGGCAACAGGCATAGGTTCACTTACAATGATGCTTTTCATCTTAATAAGAAAATTGCACTTAAAGGAGGAAATTTGCACTTGGATTGAAAAAACGACTTATCACAAATTAGATTGCGCTATTATATATAATAATAAGGACTTTTTTATCTTTCTGTTGCAAAGATCATTCTCTGTTTAATCTTATCAATTCTCTTTTTGTGTGATGAATTGAATAAACGAGATAAAGAGCGTGATGAATTAAAGTTGTACAGTGATCATGATTATTATTAAATTGAAGTTATTACACACTTTTGTAAATAAAAATGTTTCTGCTTTTGAAGGAGCATGCCGACACAATCATTCACTTTGCTAGCCCCTAATGTTGCGACAGCCCTTGGCTTTTAAGACGGTTCATAAGAGGCATTTTTTTAGTCTTTTCTTTGATGTTTTGCCCTACGCGGCTCTCTCTGTTTTTGAGGTGCAAGCAAGTGATTTTGATTGATTCAATATACACAGATTTGAAATGAGAGAATCTTACGGTATTCAGGGTTCTTATTCAAGTTGAACAACCGCAAATTATCATTATAAATCAATGTATTATATCTTTCCAGTTTAAGAGAAGAGAGATCGGTAATAATACTGCTTTGGTCTTTCGTTCTATTGAAATTAGTGGTTTTATTTATCCTGTTATGCCGTAACATACTGTCATTTGAGGGGTGGTGAAGGTATCCTGTTTGATACATTAAGTATTTTAAGAAGTACATGGTGAATATTCTTAAGTCTTGCTTATCGCGTCTTTAGTTTAAGTGAATCGCATGTGTGGAAAGTGAGAGAAACCTACTCGGTAGGACACTAGACTGTTTACAGAGCAGATTGTATTAAAAGACTTTGTTCTTTGAGGGTGGCATAAAAATCAAAATAGCCATTATGTTCATTTTTTTCTGATATTTTAAATACGAGCTTCAAAAAAATAATGCTTAAACTAAACAACGAGCATTTTTGTAAAAGTGTTTTTAGAGAGCAAGCAATACACGACTGAATTTACAGAATGTAACCATATTTGATCTTTTACAACAAGATAGCGTGGAAAGGCATAAAAATTACGACTCTCTATTGAAGGCATTGTACTCCTAGGGTTGGCAATAAACAACAGATGACTTTGATAAGGCTACAAAGCCAATCGGCATTTTTATTGTTTTTTGCGGGTTTATAAAATGCCTTGTTGTATACTTATTCTGTTTATTTTTGCCTTATCGTTAGAAGATTAAAGACATAAAGGAGAAAACGAGTTTTCCTCTTTCCGGTTGTTTTTTATTCGGCTTTAAAGCATCCACTGTAATATCTTTTAAAACATGGTGATTACGCATTTTCACATTTTGTTTCTTTTAGTCTTTAATGGAAGGCATTTTTCATGCAAAATAGGATACCCAGAATGCATTTGTGTTATAAATTCACGCGGCTTGTTTTAATGAAATTCCTCTCAAGATTTGTCGTACCCATTTCATGATAAGGACTATAATGGAGATTAATAGTAACGTTTCTTGGAAAAGTCTATTATGCATTCAATAAATATGACGGTGTACACTATGTACAATAGGGTGGATGAAGTTTAATTTTGGCGTATTGCACTAAAGTGTGCTGCTTGTTGGAGGGGGAGTGCTTTAGCGCCAAAAGGATGTAAGAATGCTTCTGCTTTACTGATGAGTATATCTCGCTTTTTTTGGGTTTCTTTAATGCCGTAAAGATGAACAAAAGTGGCTTTTTGTGCCGTTTCATCTTTCCCAGCCGTTTTTCCTAGGGTTTGCGTGTTGGCGGTGACATCAAGAAGGTCATCGGTTAATTGAAAGGCTAAACCAAGATAGGTACCAAAATCAGTAAGCTTTTCGGTTAATTCTTTAGATGCATTGCCAATGATGGCACCTGCTTGGCAAGCAAAGCTTATCAGGGCTGCTGTTTTCATGTGTTGTAGAGTGATGATGTCAGTACTTTCTTGCGGTCTTTTTTCAGCTTCAAGGTCCAGCATTTGTCCACCTAACATACCGCCAAGTCCTGCCGATTGTGCAAGAGACGTGATCAGCTTGATTCTAATATCTGTAGATAGATTACTAGCTTTATGGGCAATGATTTCAAAGGCAAATGTTAAGAGGGCATTGCCTGCTAGAATTGCTGTTGCTTCATCAAATGCTACATGGACAGTGGGTTTCCCACGCCGGAGTATATCGTTATCCATAGCGGGAAGATCATCATGAATGAGCGAATAACAATGGATACATTCTAAGGCACATGCAACATCAAGAGAATGTTCTACAGGGACGTCAAAAAGTGCAGCACTTTGAATTACAAGAAAAGGACGCAAGCGTTTTCCACCGTTCAGCACACCATAGCGCATGGCTTTGATTAAGTTTTTAGGGCGTGAAATTTCACCATTTTGGATTTGATCACTTAACAGGGTATCAAGCCGTTTTTCAACGGTGTCTCTATGTTTTGCAAGAAGGGTGGTAAATTCGTGCATTCTTGCTTCCTTTGTTTTTACAAAAATGAAATTATGAAGTTTAAAGAGAAAGGTTGTCGCTTTTTCTTGTTTTCATAAATTGGCGTCGTTTTTTATTAAAAATCAACTTCTCTTTTTATCCGTATCTCTACTGTATGCGCAAATCCCTTTTTAAACCAAATAAAAATTGAATGAAGGGCTTATAAAAAAGCTTTCATTGGTGTATAAAATTCTTAAATTTTGCAGTGTTTTTGATATTCATTTGATTATTGTGACACCATTTTTGATAACAGGAAGGTCATTTTTGGTAAGAGGAGGATCATTTTGACATTGCCTCTTCTTTTTTATCAGTGTATAATATCCTCAAATTTTATGGTGTTTTAAATGAAGCATTGTCATTTTTGACATTGCTTTTTCTGTTTTAATGGATTTGGAGTGTCTTTTTATGGCTGTACCTAAACGAAAAACCTCTCCAGCGAAGAGGGGCATGCGCCGTTCGGCTGATGCTCTGAAGGCGCCGACTTATATCGAAGATAAAAATTCTGGTGAATTACGTCGTCCTCATCACATTGATTTGAAAACGGGAATGTATCGTGGGCGTTCCGTTTTAGTGGTTAAAGACTGAGCGTTTTCTTTCTTTTCCAGTGGTG
Organism: Bartonella sp. AA86SXKL; assembly: GCF_042196885.1. Lineage (NCBI taxonomy): Bacteria > Pseudomonadati > Pseudomonadota > Alphaproteobacteria > Hyphomicrobiales > Bartonellaceae > Bartonella > Bartonella sp. AA86SXKL. Next base: position 56,687 of record NZ_JBHIRE010000006.1, read on the forward strand.
AACTTCTTTTATTTCGTCGATCAATGCACGCTTGGGGCGTGCATTTTCGCTTTAAGATCAATGTTGGGGTTCCCTTGCGTCGCCCTCTATTGATATAGAAAAGGGAATGTATCGTGGGCGTTCCGTTTTAGTGGTTAAAACTTTAGCGTTTTCTTTCTTTTCCAGAGGTGAACTTCTTTTATTGCATCGATCAATGCACGCTTGGGGCGTGCATTTTCGCTTTAAGATGAATGTTGAGGTTCTCTTGCATCGTCTTCTATCGATGTGGAACAGGGAATGTATCGTGGACGTTCTGTTTTAGTGGTTAAAACTTTAGCGTTTTCTTTCTTTTCTAGTGGTGAACTTCTTTTGTTTCATTAATGAATGCATTGGGTAAGATGCGTTTTTCACTTTTTCTTGAGAACATGTGTGGGATAAAGTTGTGCTGTAGAGAAATGATTCTATTGTGGGAGATGATTTTCTTGTTTTCTTGAGAGGCTATAAAGGGCTACTTGTATCAGTGTCTTTTATGATGACTTCGTTAAGAGCTTGGGTATTGATATAAGTTAGCTCAGTAATAGAATCATTTTGTATCGCACTTAATCTTTATTGACTATAGAGAGAATCCTATTAGACCGTAAAATATCATCGTTTAAGGCGGTTGATCTATGTAAGGATTTAAGCATATCGGTGTTTTCCGGTGTTTTTTATGAGAATATTTAAGGCAATGGTTTGTCTATAGGCTTATATTGTGACATGTGATTCTCCTTAAAAAAAATAGAGATCGACATCACATTGATTTATAAAGATCATTTGTTGTTTTGCGCCTTGAATGGAAGGTCTATCGTAGGATTTTCTCATTTCAAATTTTTCCCTATGTTGAATCAATGATAATCACTTGCTTTTCGGTCACAAGTGGGGCTGGCATGTGGGTGAAAACTCTATAAAAAAGGAAAAATGTTTATAATGAATATTTTCAAATGTAAGAATTGTTGTAACATTGGGGTTAAGTGTATGCTGATGCCAGCGCGCTTTCTTATGAGCAGAAAAGAGAAAACCGTTACAAGACAGAAGGTGTACACATTCAATAATCTTTAGTACTTTTTATGATAAAAGTGCATGAGACTTTTCTATGAATATCACGCTGTATTTTCATGTTTTTGAACTAAGAATTGTCTATATATTTTTCTTATTTTTGTGAATATAAGGGATTTGTTGCGAACAGCTTGTAAAAATAAGTAAACTTAAAACCAGATATGTTATGTGTGGGGGTGAGCAAAGTATTTTATCAAAGCCGGTACGATTCTCCAGTTCATAGCTGGTTTATGAATGATTTTATAGTGTTGCTTACCTAAGTTTATGATTTTTTTTGTTATCTGTTCATCACTAGACAACATATTGATTTATATATATAATTCATTGTTTTTCATATTGAATTAGAACCCCGAATAACGTAAGATTCACTCATTTCAAATCTCTCTATCTAGAATCAATCCAAACCACTCGTTTGCACGTCACAAGTGGGATGAGTGTGTGGATAAAATTTGTATAAGAAAGAACTAAAAATGGTTCTTATGAAGAGTCTTAAGAGCCAAGGGTTGTCACAACATTGGGGGCTAGCAAATATAATGATGGTGCCGGCTTGCTTCTTCACAAACGTAAAGATGGTGGTGCTCAATGGCTTTATCGTTATACCATTCATGGTCGGCGCCGTGAAATGGGCTTGGGTGCCTTGCGAGATGTTTTTTTTAAACAAGCCCGTGAATTGGCAACTGGGTGGTGGGCTGTTTTACGTGAGGGGCGTGATCCCATTAAAGAACGTGAGAAACAAAAGCGTGAGGCAATAAGCAATCTCCATTACTTAAAAGATATCGTGTTGGATGCTTTTGAAAGCCGTAAAGCTGAATTAAAAAATGATGGTGAGGCTTGTGATTGGTTTTCACCCTTACACCTTTATATTCTCCCCAAATTAGGCTGTCTGCCTGTTTCAGAGATTACGCAAACAGAGATACGCAATACCCTTGCCTCTATTTGGCATGCAAAAGCTGGAACAGCTCAGACAGCACTGAAGCGTCTTAATCTTTGTCTTAAACATGCGGTTGCATTGGGTGTGGATGTTGATTTACAAGCAGTGCAAAAGTACGCGCGCTCTTAGGCAAACAACGTCATAAAACCACTCATAGACCAGCAATGGATTGGAGAGATGTTTTTGCCTTTTATCAGTTACTCTGTAAAACATAACATAACTGGCTTTGCGTTTGCTTGTCCTGATAGGCGTTCGTACTAATCCTTTGCGTCATATTCGTGAAGATCAGATTGAAGATGATAACTGGACAATTCCTGCTGAGAATATCCAATCTTTAGCAGTCTGTTTGAAACAGAGATTAAGACTTTTAAGAGTTCTATGAATCATTCTAGATTTTTTGTGTTCGATTGGAGTAAGAATATTGCGTATATCTCCTCTGAAATAGAAACCTCATTTGGGAAAAATATGAAATTGGAAGGGCAATGCCAACGTTCATTTTTATTGTGATTTTTTAAGTTAGTTTTACAGCTTTCAAAAGTATTTGGAATGCCTTTTACAGAATGGAGATGATGGTTTTAGTTCATGCTTTTTTTATCGCGTTCTTTAATGGGGAATGCTTCTCATGCAAAATAGAGCGCCCAAGACAAAATATCTTATGTTGTACCGTCACGCATTTTTTTTAAGCAATATTTTTCAATATTTGTGGCATCCATTTTATGACGGTGTTTTTGAATGTTACAATGGTTTTGTAGAAGGGGATAAATGGTAAAGTTTCGGTGTAGTGTATAAACGGCACTATGATCTTTACGCTTAAATAAAAAAGCAAGCCCCGCCCTTACACATCTTGCCAGATTCCAATGTTGGTATATCCTTTGGTGCTTGAGACAGTGTCTCGCTCTTTTTGTACAGTTTTTACCCACAGATCAGCTCCGCTTGTGATTGACAAGCAAGTGATTTGATTAATTCAACATGAGAGAAATTTGAAATGAGAAATCTTACCATATTCAAGATTCTAATTTAATATGAATAATGCTAGATTATGATGATTAATCAGTTTGTTATCTATGAAGAAAGAAAATAAGGAGGAGGAATTTGTCGAAAAGTTAGATTGTTTATAGATTGGCGCTGGTTAAGAAACTTTGTCCTTAAGGGTAGAGAGGATGTTAAAAAATAAAACCAGCTTTTCGCTGGTTTTATCGAAATATCATCATTATGATGAAAGAGTGTATTATGCAGCGTAGACAGCTTTACTGTTTTCATCTGTTTCTTCTCTCTCAGTTTTAAACTCGCGTTCCGGCTTGTTGGAGAGATGCATCTCTATGAGATTGATAGCTTCTGTTTCAGAAAGACTATTAATAACCGCAATTTCGCGGGCCATTCTTTCAAGAGCAGCTGTATAAAGTTGGCGCTCAGAGTAAGATTGTTCAGGCTGTAGATTAGAGCGGAAAAGATCACGGACCACTTCGGCGATACAAATAAGATCTCCTGAGTTGATTTTAGCATCATATTCTTGTGCACGACGTGACCACATGGTCCGTTTAACGCGTGCTTTTCCGCGTAAAACTTTTAAGGCACGTTCGACAGAATCACTAGCAGATAATTTACGCATTCCAACGGAAAGGGCTTTTGCAATGGGGACTTTGACATCCATCTTATCTTTCGCGAAATGAATGATAAAAAGTTTTAATTTATGTCCTGCAACTTCTTGATCTTCAATCGCTATAATTTGTCCTACTCCATGCGTAGGGTAGACGATATATTCAGAGGTTGCAAATTCTTTGGTCTTGGAAGACGTTCCATGTTGGGATGCCATATTTTAGTTTACTCCCTTATGATCAACAAATGTATCGGAAAACAGGTTATAAACCTGAGGGTTGAGTTTTCTTTAACCAAGTATATTGTACCAATTAAGTGAGCATAAAAGCCGAGTACTTTTAAATCAAAAAAAAATACACCGCTTTACTATAACAAGCAAAGAAAAATACTTAGAAAGATGATCATGTTAAAATAACATTAACATCAAAATTTAAAAGAATCAATCATTTCGCTTAAGGATTTTTTATTTTTACAAGAGAAGTCTTTCAATCGTTGAAGGAGGAGAGTGTACACTTTATCATTACTCTTCGCCACTTCCTGGATTTTCTGAAAAATACTTTTCTAATTTATTTGGAACGCCATCCATTTCTTTTGCTTGAGGAAGAGGATCTTTTCGGGTGGTTAGATTAGGCCATTTGTTTGCATAATGAAGATTGAGTTCTAACCACTTTTCTAACCCTGGTTCTGTATCAGGTAAAATCGCTTCTGCTGGGCATTCTGGCACGCAAACACCACAATCGATGCATTCATCGGGGTGAATAACAAGCATATTTTCCCCTTCATAAAAACAATCAACTGGGCAGACTTCAACGCAATCCGTATATTTGCAGTGAATGCAGTTGTCGGTTACTACGTGGGTCAAGATCGAACTCCATTTGTTACTTTAATTCTCTTTAGAGGAAAGTGTGTGCGTGTTTTTATGATTGGTGAGTTGATCGCGTAGTACAGCTAGTTTCGCAAAAGGTGAATCAGGATTAAGGCGCTTTTCTTTTTGAAAGGGCTTATGATTTGCATGTTTTCCTTGGGATTTGTGGAACTTATGAGAGCGTTTTGCTTGTGATGGTGCTTTTTGAGGGGAATTTTCATTTTTGTATTCCGCTTTTTTTACAGCGTTCTTCGATTTATTTTGCCATTTATTTCCTAATTTATCACGTTTTTTTTGTGCATGGTGGGGAAATTGATGCTTATAATGCCATAATAAAATAACTTTATCTTCTTTTGTAGAGCGAGGGGATTTGGCAAAATTCCCAATAGGTTCAGCTTCTGGTAAACGATTGGTTTTATGGAGATGTTTTTCAATACCAGAGGATGAAATGTTTGGGTATGAGATATTTTTTTCTTCTCGTGTTGTTTCTAAATCGCTTATTGTTTGCCATTGACTTCCAACGCATTCTGCTGCGGGAACATCTTGCATTGTCTCATTGACAGGGGAAGAGGCTTGGTGTGCAAGGAGATTTTGTTCAAAAACAGTATTGCTTATGCTGTACGATTGATAACCAAGTCCTTTGAGGATTTCTTCCATATCATTTCCATTGGCCCCAAGAATGGACATCATGGCTGGTGTAACAAAAAAACTTTTTCCATCATAGGCGCCATCTGGTTTGGGATCACTTCCTTGTTTCCAATGAAGTGCGGGACGGATGAGATTGGCAAGACGTTCTAAAATATCAATCCGTACAGCACGTTGTCCTAAGATTCGGTAGCCGGCTAATTGATAAAATTGGCGGTTATAGGTAGAGTCAACCATCAAAGAGGTTCGACCAGCAGATAATGCTGAAAAAATTTCACCCAAACCAGTTTGATCTTGTCCCGCATTTTGAAGATTCCACAGGAGAGTAATGGCTTGAACCGGAGCAGGTTTAAGCATTCCGGCAACATAGATATGAAAAGCGCCAAAACGCACGCCTAGACGCCGAAGAACGGCACGTGATTCTTGCGCAAGGTTTTTGACAATGTCTAAGACTTCGCGGCGTGGTAAAATCCCTAAAGAGTTAAAAAGTTGTAAAGCAAGACTGTTTGTTGAATCTGTTAAATTATCAGCATTGCGCAAATCAAACAGGGGTTTTAAAGTCGTTTCAAAATGAAAGGTGACAAAGCGTTCTAATCGTTTCACAACGTTATTGCGGGATTCTTCCGTGAGTTGTTCATCTGCTAAAACAATTAGTTTTGGTTTGAAAAAATCTTCTGTTGCTACAAGTTGTCCTACGGGTTGACCAATCCAGCGCACAATTCCATCAGAACTGAGGGTAAAATCTCCATTTGCACAAGCACAAAAACGTGTCGCGCGTTTGGAAAAAGCAAGAATCAAATTCTCATTCTCTGTTGAAATTTGCTTCTCAGCTATTTGATCGGTACTGTTTTTGTTGGCATAAAAACGAAAACCTTCAAATTTACCCCTTCCGTGTTTTTCAATGAGAATATCATCTTGAAGAATCTCATTCTGTTGAACAATCTTGCTATCCATGATCATTTTCTTTCTCAGTGTGACACTGGTCAAAAGCTTTTTGCGACAATTTCATAATGGTGCTCTTTCTTTAACACGTTTGTTGCGTTTGCTTCAATCACTCTTGTCATTTTTTGCTGTTTCTTTGCGCCTTTAAAACTTGAATGATTCTTTTTTCATTCAGTTTTCATTCAGTTTGGATGCTTTATATTTGCAAATTACACTTATTAGTTGTATTGTAAAGCTAAAAGCATAAATAAATTCTTCGATTTAAAAGGAAACGGAACCGATTATCAAAAAACGGCATTTCTTTTGCATGATCACTTTAATTTTTTTGCTGTTTTGTCATGAAAAGTGAAGAGAAAGTTTTTTCAAATATTTCATAGGCTAAAAGGCATATTGTAAAGGCATTTTGCAGGTGAAATTGTGTCTTATGACAAGAAGTTTTACCATGACAGTAAAAAAAACAATTGCGATTATAAAATTACACGTTAAAGTAGTGGTCACAGAAGTTAACAACTTTTGCGTTCTTTTTAAGCGAAGAACAATGATGTCGTTGCCAAATCAATTTTGATAATTTTAATCGCAAGGGGTTATTATGGGTAATCTTTCAAATGCTGTTTATAAAAGCAGCAAAAATTATAGCGATGCAGACAAAAGCTTAGGACGTAATATGATGCGTTCTGCTATGCAAGCACCTTATCTTGAACGACAAAAAGAGCATGATTTGGCTCTGCGGTGGAAAGACAAACGTGATGATGACGCCATGCATCAAATTGCAGCGGCTCATATGCGTTTAGTGATTGCTATTGCTAATCGCTTTAAACGTTTCAAAATGCCATTGGGGGATTTGGTACAAGAAGGGTATGTGGGACTATTGGAAGCAGCTGCACGTTTTGAACCTGATCGGGAAGTGCGTTTTTCAACATATGCAACGTGGTGGATACGCGCTTCTATTCAAGATTATATTTTGCGAAATTGGTCAATCGTTCGAGGGGGAACGAGTTCTTCGCAAAAAGCACTTTTCTTTAATCTTCGGCGTTTGCGTGCAAAACTGATACAAGATGATAGTGCTTTGTCAAAACAGGATATTTTTCGCACAATCGCTGAAAAACTCGGTGTTTCCGTGCGCGATGTTGAAACGATGGATTTTCGTTTTTCCAGTTCTGATAATTCCTTGAGTGTTTCTGTTTCTGAGAACAGTGATAATCCCATTGCTAAGATGGATGTTTTGGTGGATGATAGTCCTCTTCCTGATGCTTTAATTGAGCAAGTCATTGATGGTCAACGGCGTACACAATGGCTTTACGATGCGTTGCAAATTCTCAACGAACGGGAGTTGGAAATTATTCGCTTTCGTCGCTTAAATGAAGAGGGTGCGACTCTCGAAGTTTTGGGTGAAAAGTTAGGAATCTCGAAAGAGCGCGTGCGTCAAATTGAAGCTAGGGCTTTGCAAAAATTGCGTTCTGCTCTCCTTACGATTCATTCAGAAGATGCTTACGATATATAAGCAGTGAAAGGCTTTTTGGGGGGAAAGAGAATATATTAAGTGGGGGCATATGAGAATATGATAAAGTCAGTTTTAGGGGATGTCCGGATTTGTTTAGAAATATGCCTCCTTGGGAGCGCTACTACAGAGGAAGATAGGGGGCTGTTAGTTGGAGGAAATATATATCAAACGGAGACCTATAAAGGTATGATGAAGTTGGATTTTAAAGTGTTCCTCTTTATTTTCGAATATGCTTTAAGGGGGAGGGCGTGATACAGACAGAAAAGAATCAAAACTGTAACAGATGAGAAGAAAGGCTTATTCTGTAATAATTTTCACTTTTGTACCTGCCGGTAAAGTTTGCGTTGGTGAGAGGGCGTTGAGGATGCGAAAGAGTTTTTCTTTATATGGTGTGTATTGCATTTTATCTGCAAGATTTGCAACGGTTTCTCCTTGTTTAACACGGACAACACGGATTTTTAAGAGCTGCAATTTTTTTAACTGTGAAGATGAAAGAGAATGAAAGCTTTGTAGCGTTTTTTGGGCAACCTCTGCAAAATTTCGAGAATTATGTGGAGCGGCCGTCAAAAAACGAAAGATGTGGTTGTTGAATGGAATGACAACCACATCAAATTGCCATTGATCATTGGTAGCATGGGCCCTTGCTCCAAGTAAATTTTGGCTTTGGGATTCTTGACGCATAAATTCTTGATTGGGGAGCCCTTGAATTGTGATGGGGCGGATAGATGATTGGTCTAGACCGATAATCCAGCCACTTTTCAAATAATCACTCGCAGATATTTCAGCAGGATGTGGAATAGCGTCAAAACGAATCGCAATTTTATCTGGTCCACTGGCCCAAACAGTATGTGCTGAATGTTCTATTGTAAAATTGTTTGGAACAGAAAAAGCTATGCGCAATTGTGGGTGAATAAATTGGTTGCCTCGTACAAAACCTGTATAAAAGCCTCCTCCAAAAATTATGCCATCAATGCTTTTGAGAAAAGAATCGTGATCAGATATTTTACTATTCCCTTTACTGATTTTACCCGCTTTTTTTATCGCAAGCCGAATGCGTTGAGGGGTAGTTGGGTGAGAGGCTAGAAAATCTAGAGAGGCATTTTGGGAGCCAGAGATATTACGAAAAGCACTATAGGCTTCCATTGTTTGAAGAAAGCGTGGTGAAGCAAAAGGATCATATCCTGATTGTTGGAGCATTTCGAGCGCAATGGAATCAGCTTCCAGCTCTTGATTGCGGGAAAATTGCGCGAGTTGTTGCTTGTTTTGCATAGGGTTATGAAGTTTTTTGCCAATAGAAGAAAGAAGACGTGAAGACATGTGATTTGTCATCTTTAATTGGGCTTCTTTTTGCAGGCGTAAAATGCCATGATTGGCTCTGATATGTGCTATCTCATGGGCTAAAATGGCTGCAACTTCTGAAGAATCATTGGCTAATGCCAGCATACCACGAGTGATGTAGATCGAGCCGTTGGGGAGCGCAAAAGCGTTGATAGTTTCTGAGTTTAAAATTGTTACAGAATAGCTTTGATGAGAACTATGTGATGCAACTGCCAGTTTACGGACAATCTTTGCTAAAAGGTGTTCAAGTTTTGCATCATGATAAGCGCCACCATACATTTGCAAAATACGTGGGTGTTGCAGAGCGCTTAATGTGACATAGATATTGTGGTTGTTGGTACGTTTGATCGTTTTAGAAGAAGTGGAAGAAAACCTATCATTTTGAGAAAAGGGTGTATGACAAGCTGAAAGGAGAAACGTTAAACTTATGAAAGTTGCTTTATACAGGCAAGAGCGAAAAAGAAAATTGCGGTGAAAAATGGGGTGCGTTGGACCATGGTGCACATTATTTCTGCGGAGTAATTTGGCAAATTGCATTTGTATCTTTATATCGTATGTTTCTTTAAGAAAGGCATTAGGGATAAGGATTCGTTTGGCTATATCACGCTTTTTGTTTATAAAAAATGACTCTCACTTATAAAAAGATGCACTGTAAAGAAAATTTTGTGAAAGGCAAAGTATGGCATGACAACATTTACGATATTATTAAATGGGGATGTTCATATCACTGATCGTTTGCTTAATCAAATTCAAAACAGTCGGGTAATTGCTGCTGATGGTGGTATGCGTCATGCGGCAGCGCTTAATGTGACGCCTGAGTTGTGGTTAGGGGACTTTGATTCATCAGATGAGAACTTAATACGTCAATATAGTCATGTTCCGCGTGAAGTTTTTCCCTCTGATAAAGATATGACAGATAGTGCTCTGGCATGTGAAAGAGCGTTGCAAAATGGCGCTAAAAAGCTTATTTTGTGCGGTGCTTTGGGAGGGGAGCGAAGTGATCATAGCCTTTCTCATATGACGCAAGCGTTGATGATGGCTGAAAGGGGTATTTCAGTGTTGTTGACAAGCGGTTTGGAAGAAGGTTGGCCGGTTTTGTCAAAACCTTGTTCGTATGATTTGCCTAAGGGATGTTTGTTTAGTATTATCGGTTTTTCTGATTTAAAAGGTTTAACTCTTAAAGGGGTAAAATGGCCAGTTTGTGACAAAAATGTGTCATTTGGCTCTTCTTTAACACTTTCTAACCGTATTTGTGGAACCTTTTCTTGCCATTTAGGTTCTGGAAAAGCTATATTGTTAGCGTCTGTGCCTATTCCATAAAGCTCTTCCAATATATTTTGAATAAGGCAGGGGGAGGACTAGTGATTATAAGTGCCGACATAAACAATATATTATGTATTGATCTTGAGAAGGAAAGGTTTTGATATGTTAAAATCAATTTTTAAAGTGGCAGTTGTTTCAGCCATTGGTTTCAGTTCAGTTGCTTGTACCACAAACGATGAACGCGTTGCACGTTACGGCGTAGGAGGAGCAGCAATCGGTGCTTTGGCTGGAACTGCTATTGCTGGAAGTACGCCTGGAGCAGCACTTACCGGTGCAGCATTTGGTGCTTTGGCTGGAACAGTAACAGGTGCAGCTGCAAATCAAAGAAAACAACAAAGACAGGCATCACAATTGTGCACGTATCGCGGTCGTAGAGGGCATGTTTACCAAGCACCTTGTGGACAGAGAGTTCCTGTACGGCAATTGTGTGCTTACCGTGATGCAAGAGGGGTGATGTATAAAGCACCTTGTCCGCACCGCGTTCGTTAATGGCGGTGCCGCTTCTGCGGCTTGACCGCATTTTCTTAAATTTTGGAAAAACGCCTTTGCTCAATCAAGCTTCTTTATCGGTTGAGCAAGGGGCGCGTATTGCGCTGGTCGGCCGTAATGGTTGTGGAAAATCAACTCTGTTAAAAATTGCCGCGGGAATATTAGAGCCTCATGGTGGCGAAATTTTTCGCCACCCGCGAGTGACGCTCCGTTATGTTTCACAAAATCCGGATTGTTCAGGATTTGAAGATATTAACGCTTATATGGAAGCGGGGCTGGACGATATATCTGATGTTCAGTGGATCAATACGCTTCGCACAAATTTAGGGTTTTCGGGGGCGGAAAAATTGGAAACGCTTTCGGGAGGCGAAAAGCGGCGTGTTTCATTGTTACGGGCCATTGCTGCAAAACCCGATATTTTGTTCTTAGATGAACCAACCAATCATCTTGATTTACCAACCATTGAATGGCTGGAAGCTGTTTTATCTTCTTTGCGTTCAGCGATTGTGGTGATTTCCCATGATCGGCGATTTTTAGAAAATGTTACGCGGTCAACGGTATGGCTTGATCGTGGCACAACCAAAAGACTGGAAAAGCGTTTTTCTGAGTTTGAAAATTGGCGTGATAAAGCACTGGAAGAAGAAGCCATCGAACAGCATAAATTGGGGCGCCAAATTGCTCGTGAAGAGCAATGGTTACGTTATGGCGTAAGTGCACGGCGTAAGCGTAACGTACGGCGTTTAGGCGAATTAAACAACTTAAGACAGCGTCATCAAACCTATAAAGGGCAGCCTGGAAATGCACTTTTGACAGCAGCGAAAAGTCATGAGTCTGGGCAATTGGTGCTTGAAGCAAAGAAAATTTCAAAATCCTATGGTGATCGCATTATCGTGAAAGATTTCTCTTTGCGCATTCAGCGTGGTGATCGAATCGGGTTGGTAGGACCCAATGGAATCGGAAAGACAACGCTCCTTTCTGTATTAATTGGGCAAGAAGCCGTGGATGGTGGAACGGTGAGGCATGGCTATAACCTCTCTATGGCATTGCTTGATCAGCAACGTATTTTAAATGAAGAAGAAACTTTAGCGCATTATTTAACGGGAGGAAGAGGTGATACTCTTGTGATCAATGGGCTGGAGCGGCATGTCGTTTCTTATATGAAAGACTTTTTATTTTTACCGGAACAAGCTCGCACTCCCCTTAAAGAATTTTCAGGGGGAGAAAGAGCACGCCTCATGCTTGCACGACTTCTTTCTCGTCCTGCAAACTTTTTGATTCTTGATGAACCGACCAATGATTTGGATATGGAAACTTTGGATTTGTTGCAAGAATTTATTGCTGATTTTGCGGGGACAGTATTGTTGGTCAGCCATGACAGAGACTTTTTAGATCGTACTGTAACGCATATGTTGGCACCTCAAGGTGATGGTCATTGGGTTTTGTATGCGGGCGGCTATAGTGATATGATGGCGCAAAACCAGCATGCTCTTCGCTTACAACGCAAAAGAACAGAATTATCGCAGCGTAAAGCACCTTCAAAATCTCATGCGGGAGAGCTTTCAAAACAGGATACATCAATAGATCATAGCTTGATAGGGCGAGAGAAAAAAACACGAAGTAAATTGTCTTATAAGCAGGTTTATGCATTGGAAAAATTGCCTGAAGAAATTGCTGTTTTACAGGACGAAATCAAAAAAATTGAGCAAGAGCTCTCTGATCCAACCCTTTATTGCCGCGATAAAGAACGTTTTGAGCGTTTATCAACAGCGTTGGAAAAAAAGAGAAATACTTGCACACAAAAGCAAGAAGAATGGCTAGAACTTGAAATTTTACGCGAAGAAATGGAAGCGTGTTCACGGTAATGTTTCAGATATTAATATCTAAACATTTTAATTCGTATTGCATCATCGCTTTTCTTTGATTTGTTACAAGAGTTTGTGGCTGATTTAGCGGGAACAGTGCTGTTGACGAGTTATGGCAGAGACTTTTTAGATTGCACTGTAACATATAGCATTTCAAGGTGATGGTCATTGGGATTTCTATACGGGGGAGCAGTGATATGATAGCGCAAAACAAGCATGCTCTTCGTTTACAAGGCAAAGAAACAAAACTACCTTTGCCGTGAGTTTTTTCAAAATTTCGTATATGGAAGTACGCCAGTTCCATTGCATATTTTGCTCGCTCTTAGTGTTGCTATAGCGCCCCTTGGAATTTGAGAGCATTCATAAGAAACATGCCCTTGTCTTTACCTTATGCTTTAAACATACCACCCCCGCTTATGATGGAAAAGCAAATGATCCTCATTAATTCTAACGTAAGAAGTGTTGTGATGAGGAAAGCTTACTGTATTTGATGTTATAATTTAAGTTTAAAAATGATGATTTGTTAAGATAAATCAACGTGTTATTGCAACATTTCTAGGAGGAGAAAATGATGGCAATTAAAACAAAGCGAACAATTTCCACATTGATCAGTTTAGAAGATGCAGCTGAACTGTCTTCTTATTTCCTCCGTAATGCGAATCATCTGCGTCCTTTTGAACCTGTTAGATCTGATGGTTACCACAGCCTAACAGCTTGGGAAACACGAGCTAATGCATTTGCTTATGAAAGTGCACAAGGACAAGCATACCGATATGCCGTACGATTAAAAAATGAAAACACAGTCATTGGTGTTGTGAATTTTACAAATGTGGTTCGGGGTGTTTTTCAAGCTTGTCATCTTGGTTTTTCTCTTGATGAAAAACAACAAGGTAAAGGTCTTATGTTTGAGAGTTTATCGGCTCTAATACGGCATATCTTTCATGTTTATCATCTGCATAGAGTGATGGCAAATTATAGACCTGAGAACATAAAAAGCGAACGTTTATTAAAACGCCTTCATTTTGAAAAAGAAGGCTATGCCAAAGACTATTTGATGATTTCTGGAAAATGGAGAGATCACATTCTAACCTCTCGAATCAATGATCTGTATGAGTCGGTTAATAGATTCGAATAAAGTTTTATTAAAAGTTCTATCAAGGGGCTTTTTATCAAATGTGTAAATATGCCGAATTTCTGCCTATCCTAAAAGATAAAGATCCTTAACCAGCTCTTCTTTTGTAAACAGCTCAGACTCTCATTTAGCGGATTTCAACTGCTGACCGCTTTCATATGTTTCTTTTTGTAGATAATGAATTGATTTATCATCATAATTCATTTTGTTCAATTTGAAGGAAGAGAGTCCTCAATATCGGAAGACTTTCTCATTTCAAATTTATTGATGTTTAATCATAAAAACACCTCTCTTGCACATCACAAACTGGGTTGGCATAGGTTGGCATACAAGTGAGGGTTTATGTGGATAAAAATGATTGAAGAACAAGAATAAAAATTCTCTGTATAAATCCTTTTAAATGTGAGGGCTGTTGCAATATTGTGTATTCTGTGATCGATAGTCTCGTTACAAGTTACACAAACGGCTTATTGTTTGGGTGAAATTTTTATACATTCATTTGTTTTTTGCCATTTTTTTTGTATTTTCTTTTCTTAAAAAAATTTCCAATGTTATCAATGGTTTTAATTCATACCAAGCGCATTTTTATAAAGTTCAATGATTGCTTCTTCTTCCATTCTTTCATGCTCTTCTTTTTTACGCAGCCGTATAATGCTTCGAACAGCTTTACTATCAAAACCAGAGCCTTTAAGTTCAGTGTAAACGTCTTTAATATCATCAGAAATGGTTTTTTTCTCTTCTTCTAGTCGTTCAATACGTTCGATAAAAGAGCGTAATTGGTTTACGGATATAGCGTGTGTTTGATCGGTTACTGTATCGTTCATTGTATTTTTCTCCAAGTTATATATTTTAAGTTGTTTTTCGACGACGAATTTATGTTAAAAAAGCTTGAAAACAAAAAGTAAATCAAGCTACACAGCTTTTTTACAAATTGACTTTAAATATTTTGTAAAATTTTTAAGATATATGCATTGATAAAAGGGCTATAAAAAGAAAAATATAAAAATATACGTTTTAGACTTGAAAAGCTTTTGAAAAAGAAGTGTGTAATTTGTTTTGAGAATTTGACATTATAGAGGAAGTTTTGTGATTTTAAAAAAACGATATTGGGTGCTTCAGAAAGGATTTAAGGTTTTTTTCTTGAGCATTTTGCTCTTGTTTCCCCTTGTTGTTTTTGCAAAAGCTGACTTTAGGGTTTGTAATACAACCCAACAGTCTGTAGGGGTTGCTCTTGGATATCGTACATTTTCAGGATGGGTGAGCGAAGGTTGGTGGACGGTACCCGTGACGGAGTGTAAAACCTTAATTGAGGGGCCTCTTGCTTCACGGTTTTATTATTTTTATGCGGAAGGGGCACAAAAAAAGGGGAACTGGGCAGGCTCTGTAACCATGTGTGTGCAAGATAGCCAATTTACCATTCAAGGCGTTCATGATTGTTTCCCTCGAGGATATCAAAAGGCTGAATTTAAAGAAATCGATACCGGAAATCAAACCAGTTGGATGATCCAGTTGACGGATGAGTCTTTGTTAAACAATTCAGTTATACCTTCTCTTTCAGGAAATTCTCCACCGTGAAACGTGCACGTAAAGTGAAAATTATTGCGACTCTTGGTCCTTCTTCTTTTTCTCGTTTGATGATTGAGAAGCTTTTTAGGGCAGGAGCAGACGTTTTTCGTCTTAATATGAGCCATACTGATCGTGATATGATGGGTGATTTGGTCAAGTCTATACGAGAAGTTGAAAAAACAGTTCGACGCCCCATTGGTATTTTGGTGGATCTTCAGGGGCCAAAACTGCGTGTGGGGCGTTTTGCTAAGGGTCAAGAAGATTTGCGTGTTGGACAAAACTTTACATTAGATAATCGCGATGTTCTTGGTGATGCACAGCGTGTTTTTTTCCCTCATGAGGATGTATTTTCGGCGATTAAACCAGGGGACCGGTTGTTGATTGATGATGGAAGGGTGGAACTGCGTGCGCAAGTTTGTGATGGTCATTCTGTACAGTGTCGCGTGGTTGCTGGAACCCGTATTTCTGATCGAAAGGGTGTCAGTTTTCCCGATACAATTTTGCCTTTTGATTCAATGACGTCAAAAGATAAGGAGGATCTTCAGGCTCTTTTACAGCAGCCTGTTGATTGGGTTGCTCTTTCTTTTATTCAACGTCCAGAAGATATTATGGCGGTGCGTCAGTTGACGAAAAGCAAGGTGTCTTTGATGGCTAAAATCGAAAAGCCTCAAGCCTTGGAGCATATAGAGAAAATTATTGAGGTATCCGATGGTATTATGATTGCACGGGGTGATCTTGGAGTGGAAATGCCTTTGGAAAAGGTCCCTGCACTTCAGATGGAGCTCATAAAAGCTTGTCGTTTAGCAGGAAAGCCTGTTGTGGTGGCAACACAGATGCTTGAATCAATGATTACATCTCCTGTTCCGACACGCGCAGAAGTGTCGGATGTTGCTACAGCAGTTTATGCAGGAACAGATGCGGTGATGTTGTCTGCTGAATCTGCTTCTGGTCGCTATCCTGAAGAAGCTGTGCTTATGATGGACCGAATCGCGCGACAAATCGAACAAGATCATACTTATGCCGCTCAGGTTGGAGCACAACATCCAGCACCAGAATCAACAGGAACGGATGCGATTTCTCTTGCTGCACGTCAGATTGCTGAAACACTTGCGCTATCCGCTATTATTGCTTATACGGCTTCAGGAACCACCGGGGTGCGTGCCTCTCGTGAACGCCCTAATAGACCCATTATTGCTTTATCGCCCATTGTGGAAACAGCACGGCGTTTGGCTTTAGTTTGGGGGCTTCATTGTGTGGTCACGCAAGATGCACGGAGTTTAGAGGATATGGTTGATCGTGCAGCAGCCATTGCATTTCAGGAAGGTTTTTGCAAAGGGGGAGATCGCTTCCTTGTGACAGCTGGGGTTCCCCTTGGAACGCCCGGTGCGACAAATCTCTTGCGTATTGCCTCTGTCTCCCAAGATGGAACGAAAGGGATTTGAGCCGTTTACGCATGGTGTTTTTTCATGCGCCTTTGAACAGGCTTTAAAAACAACGGGTGTGCGCCTCTTGTGAATGCCTCCATAGACCCATTATTCTTTTATCTCCTATCGTAAGATAGAAAGGTATTGCGTTAGGTCGTCCAGTTTGGGGATGGGAGCAGATGCGGTGATGTTGTCTGTTGATTTTGTTTTAGTTCTGAGGAAGCTGCTTTTACGGTAGGCATTTAATGGGAGCTCCTCCTTTTATTTCATTGAGGCATATTGGGGATTGCTTTATTGATGTTTATACGAGCGAGATGTTTATTGATAATGAGAATTTATTCTTTTTCTTTTTGGATAAGAGCCTTGAAATTGTTCTCATTTTAAACTTTTGCCAACAGAATTGAATAAAGTTAAAATTATGTGCCTAAAAAATCGTACTGGTATGTTATGAGAAAAAGTGATGGGTGAATGTGTTTTTAAAATATGCTTTGTCGAAGCATTTGCAAAATATTGATTTATAATGATAATTTATCGTTATTAAACTTGAATTAGAACCCCGAATTCCGTAAAATTCTCTTCAATTTATTTATGTTTTGTTAATCATAACTCTTTGTTTGCACGTCACAAGCGGGTGGGGCATGTGGGTAAAAAGTGTACAAAAATGCCTCTTATGAATCGTTTTACGAGCCAAGGGGGCTATCGCAATATTGAGGGCTGACTATAATGATGATGCCGATTTGCTCTTTCTTTTATTAAGCTTGGAGATTTTGAGGGGTGGGGAGAGAGGTATGGATGAATTGTTTGTTTGTTATAAGGATAAAGATGTCGGTAGAGAATGTTTTCAAGAGCTATTATTGTTGTTTATAATGTTTGAGCTTGTATGAGATTAACATACTCTTCGAGTTTGACTTTTTTCCTGCTCTAAAGGATGAAAATACTTAATTCACGCTGGTTTATAAATGATACGGTTCTTTTCGGTGGGTTTCATCGGATGGACATTTCAGGTGCAAAGACTCCATGGTGCTTGTATTATCAAGTGGCGGTGTTTTACGGTATAATAGATAAGGTTATTTTTTAATATATATTGAATATGCTTGATATTATCTAGGGGAAAGAATTTTTTGGCATGCATTCATAGGGAACATGAATATAGCTCTTTTTTTCGAAGGGTGCTTTATTTGTTTGTTGCTGTTGTCATTTATATGATTTTTTTACAAGGATGTTGGTTTTGTTATCTTATTGCGCTGTTAAAAGACATCTTATTTGAAATGTGGTGATATAAGACAGCCTCCTTGATATAGGAAGCGTTTGTGCGGAGGTCAAATATTCAGGGTAGGACTTTCTTGTTGAGGTTTAAGTTAATCTCATAAGTCGTGAGTAGCTGGAATCCTTCCTATAAAAAAACAGACTGTTTACAGACTGGTGTGGGGTTAAGAATTTTTATCCTGTGAGATGTGGCGGACAAGTCAAGTCTCTGGTTTATTACGCGCTGATGTACTTTTTAGAAATCTTCCTGTTCTTGTTCTTGAATGTTTGTGCAGTTTTGATCATCTTTGAGCAATTGGTTGGTGAGATTTTCAATGCGTTGTGTGGTGTCACGCATAATTTTCCCCATGGTGCGGTCTCTTTCGTTGTGGAGTCGTAAAAGAGTATTGTAGTCTTCTTGTAATTTTTTATTTTCTCGTTTTATTTCTTCCATTTCATCAATAATCATTATGCCAGCCATAACCGATAAACGATGGTCGCCAATTTCACCAAAATTGTTCTTTAAATGTGTGATATATTGATCCAATTGAGCAGCAAGCGCAATAAGACGACGTTCTTGTCCTTTGTCACAAGCCATGCGATAAACTTTACCATCAATGGTAACGGAAACAGTTTCCATACATTCAAACCTTTATCTATCAATGACAACACGAATTGTTTCCATTGCTTTAATAAGACGTTTGGAAACTTCTTTGTTTACGGACTCTAAGCGTTCAATTTGGGCTTCAGCTTTGTCAAGCGCTTGGGCAAGATGGCTGCGGTCAGCATTCATTCGTTGGATTTCTTCTTCCCATTCGTTATTTTTATTAATAACCGCATTGCGGTTTATTATGGTAATCTCTAAAGTTCTAAGTGCCTTTTCTAGGTGCTCTAAAGCATCTTGTAGAACTGTAGTCTCTTGGTTCATTGCCTTTATCCTTTGGGTAATTGTATCCTTTATCAATGTGTTATGCAAAAACGAATCACTTTCACTCTTGTGTTGTGTGCATTTTATTTTTAAGTATGTAGGATATTTTAGCAAGCAAAGCAGGGGATAGATATAAATTAAAAGCTGGATTTTTTGCGCGTATTGGCATAAATGACATGGATATACAGAACGCGTGAGGGGAATGTTATTAATATTATTGAAGTGGTGGCAAAAAGTCTCACGCTAATGGTTAGAAAATAGTATTTCTTGAGAATTTTAAGAGAATACGGAAAAAGCAACAGAATAACGTATTTAACGAAATGGTCGATTATTCATGACAAACACCCACCAACAGAATCAGATGGCCAATGCTATCCGTTTTCTTGCTATTGATGCGATTGAAAAAGCAAATTCTGGTCATCCGGGCTTGCCAATGGGAGCAGCCGATATTGCTACGGTTCTTTATACAAGATTCCTTGCTCATGACCCCAAAAAACCTCGCTGGCCTAACCGTGATCGTTTTGTGTTATCAGCAGGACATGGGTCTATGTTGCTTTATGCTCTCTTGTATCTTTCTGGTTATGAAGATATTGGCATTGAAGATCTCAAAAATTTTCGCCAATTAGGAGCAAAGCTTGCCGGGCATCCAGAATATGGGCATGTGGCAGGAATCGAAACAACGACTGGTCCTCTTGGACAAGGGTTGGCTAATGCCGTGGGGATGGCTCTTGGAGAGCGTTTGCAAAATGCCCGTTTTGGTGATCTTATCAACCATTACACTTATGCGTTGGTGGGCGATGGATGCCTTATGGAAGGGATATCTCAAGAAGCACTTTCCCTTGCTGGTCATTTGAAACTCAATAAGCTTATTGTATTGTGGGACGATAATAATATTTCTATCGATGGAGAGATTTCCCTTGCTGACAGTACAGATCAGATTGCGCGTTTTAAGGCATCTGGTTGGGAGACACATAAAGTCAATGGGCATGATCAAGCAGCAATTGCGCGGGCTATTGAGGCGGCACAAAATTCCGATAAACCAACTTTGATTGCTTGTAAAACAACAATTGGTTTTGGAGCACCCAATAAAGCGGGTACCAATAAAGTTCATGGAGCTCCTTTGGGCGCACGAGAAATCACTGAAACCCGTATCGCGTTAGGGTGGGATGCTGAGCCTTTCGTTATTCCAGCCGATATTCTTGATAATTGGCGCTTGGCTAGTCTCAATGCTGCTAAAAAACGCCAAAAATGGGAAGAAAAATTTGCTGGTCTTCCTGTTTCAGAGCGTGTGGAGTTCGAAAGATTGATGCGGGGCGATCTCGTGGGCGGATTTGATGGTGCTATTGATACTTATAAACAAAAACTCGTTGAAGAGCGCCCTGTTGTTGCTACGCGTAAAGCTTCGGAAATGGCTCTTGAAGTGATTAATGAAGTCGTTACTGAAACTATTGGTGGTTCGGCTGATTTAACCGGATCTAATAATACAAAAAGCAGCCAGATGAAAAGTATCTCTGCTGAAGATTTTTCAGGGCGCTATCTGCATTATGGAATTCGCGAACATGTAATGGGAGCTGTGATGAATGGTCTTGCCCTTTATGGCGGCTTTATTCCTTATGGGGGAACCTTTTTATGCTTTTCTGACTATATGCGTCCTGCTATGCGTTTGTCTTCTCTCATGGGGTTGCGGGTGATTTATGTCATGACTCATGATTCTATTGGTCTTGGTGAGGATGGTCCGACCCATCAACCCGTGGAGCATTTGGCTTGCCTGCGTGCAATGCCTAATCATTTTGTGTTCCGTCCTGCCGATGCTATGGAGACAGTCGAGTGTTGGCAATTGGCTTTGAAAGCACGCGGGACACCTTCTACCTTGGCTTTGAGTCGACAAAATCTACCGCTTTTGCGTCAGGAGTATGAAGAAGAAAATCTCTGTATGCTTGGTGCTTATGAATTCCTAACAGCTAGCGATGATGCACAAGTGACGCTGTTTTCTTCTGGTTCAGAATTGCAAATTGCAGTGGAGGCACATGCGGTGTTAGAAGAAAAAGGCATCCCAACGCGTGTGGTTTCTGTGCCTTGTTTTGAACTTTTTTCTCAACAATCTCTCTCCTATCAGCGTGCTCTCATTGGAGATGCACCGATTAAAGTTGCCATTGAAGCTGCCGTCGCCCAAGGATGGGACCGTTTTATTGGCTGTGATGGTGTGTTTATTGGTATGGAGGGCTTTGGGGCAAGTGGAACAATTGATGCCCTTTATGCGCATTTTGGTATTACTTGGGAAAATGTCGTTGCCACCGTTGAAAAAGAGCTGGAAAAGATCAAAGAAGAAAAGACAAAGTGACAGCTTGTGTTGTCATGAATGGGGTGGTTTTAGGGCATCATATTTTGTGCATTATTGTGGATAAGTGAGTGAGTGATCAAGATATTGACAATGTGGGAATTAATGATTTGGGATTGGTGAAATACCCATTTATTGTGTTTTAAATGTTGTGCTTAAAAAATTTATGAGGAAACATGTGAAATGACAGTTCGTGTTGCAATTAATGGGTTTGGTCGTATTGGTCGCAATATTTTACGTGCACTTGTGGAAAGTGGACGACAAGATATTGAAGTGGTTGCAATTAATGATTTGGGATCGGTGGAAACAAATGCCCATTTATTACGCTATGATTCAGTTCATGGGCGTTTTCCTGATATCGTTAAGGTGATAGGGGATGCTATTGATGTGGGAGGTGGTTTAATAAAGGTATGCGCAGAGCGTGATCCTGCTCAATTGCCTTGGAAAGATTTGGATATCGATATTGCTTTGGAATGTACGGGTATTTTTACTGCGCGTGATAAAGCAAGTGCTCATTTAGATGCGGGGGCAAAGCGTGTTCTTATTTCTGCGCCTTCTGAAGGAGCAGATCTTACGGTCGTCTATGGGGTTAATCATCAATCTTTAAGCAGCGAGCATCGCGTTGTTTCAAATGCTTCTTGTACAACCAATTGTTTGGCGCCTGTTGCACAAGTTTTACATAACACGGTGGGCATTGAAAAGGGCTTCATGACAACAATCCATTCTTATACGGGTGATCAACCTGTGTTGGATACAATGCATCGGGACCTTTATCGTGCACGTGCGGCAGCTCTTTCTATGATTCCTACCTCAACAGGAGCGGCAAAAGCTGTGGGATTGGTCTTGCCAGAATTAAAGGGATTGCTTGATGGTGTATCGATTCGTGTTCCGACCCCTAATGTTTCTGTGGTTGATTTGACATTTATCGCTAAGCGTTCCACAACAATCGAAGAAATTAATACAGCTATTGCTATTGCTGCACGAGGTCCTTTGAAGGGCATTTTGGATTATACAGAAGAGAAACTTGTGAGTTGTGATTTTAATCATAATCCTCATTCAGCTATTTTCCACAATGATCAAACAAAAGTGATTGATGGTAAGCTCTGTCGCGTTTTGGTTTGGTATGATAATGAATGGGGCTTTTCTAACCGTATGAGTGATACGGCAGTGGCTTTTGCTAAGACAATATAAGAGGACCTCAGGGTCCTCTTTTTATAGGGAAAAGTCTCATTTTTGTGCAATTTTGAGAAAAACAGATAGAGGCTGTTGTTCTCATGCGCTAGAGAGAAGAGGCTATTGAAAAATTGATGATGTGTTTTGTTTTAATACTGTGTCAATACGTGCTTTTAAAACCTGCATGAAAGAGTAAACTTTAAAAAGTAAGATCTGAACGAGACACCTTTTGAGAAAACGTTAGAAAACAGGAGATGTAAACTCTTTTTCCTAGAAGTAAAAGGAAGCTTTAATAGAGATCAAGTTGAGCCAATGCATTTGTTTGCCACAATGGGATATGAAGATTAAGAGCAATGGTGGGCTTTTGTACATTTGACGATAAAAGCTTTGGATTTTTATTAAGCAAAGGGTGAGAGATAGGCTGTCGTGGATCTCTTGTAAAAGCAAAGAGGGGGATAAGTGGAAAGAAAAGTGGGCAGGGTTGTTGGATGCGTTTTTATTTGAAACAATGGAAAGTGAAGAGGAAGCAGTGATGGGGTTTCGTACACTTGATGATGTTGATGTCACTGGAAAACGTGTTCTTGTGCGGGTGGATTTTAATGTGCCAATGGCGCAGGGTAAGGTCTGTGATACGACACGCTTAGAGCGGCATAAAGAGACACTCATTGAGCTACAAAAGTGTGGTGCTAAACTTATTCTGCTTTCTCATTGTGGTCGCCCCAAAGGAAAGGTAGAGCAAGAGTTTTCACTCCGTCCTGTTGTGCAAGTGCTGGAAAAGATCATTAATCAGCCGGTTGCTTTTGCTCCTGACTGTATCGGTTCGGCGGTGCAGGTTGCAGTTGAGTCATTACAAAATGGTGGTGTTTTACTGCTTGAAAATGTTCGTTTTTATGCTGGTGAAGAAAAGAATGATTGTTCTTTTGCAGAAGCTTTGGCTCATAATGGAGATCTCTATGTTAATGATGCTTTTTCAGTTTCTCATCGTGCCCATGCTTCGGTGGAGGGAATAACGCATTTGTTGCCTTCTTATGCAGGACGCTCTTTGCAAGGTGAATTGCAGGCATTAGAAAAAGGACTTGGCAATCCAGCACGTCCTGTGGTTGCCCTTGTGGGAGGAGCAAAGGTTTCTAGTAAGCTTTTTGTGCTCAATCATTTGGTGGAAAAAGTTGACTCCTTAATTATTGGTGGGGGGATGGCTAACAGTTTTTTAGCTGCGCAAGGTATCCATGTAGGGAAATCACTGTGTGAACATGCATTGATGGAAACGATAAAAAAAATTATTAAAAAAGCGCGAGAGTGTCACTGTACGCTTCTGCTCCCTCAGGATGCTGTTGTGGGATTTCGTTTTGAAAAAGATGCACCGCATCGTCTTTATGACATTGAAGATATTCCACAAGATGGCATGATATTGGATATTGGGACGCGCTCTATTGCGCATATCAATGCTGCGATAGATGAAGCTGCTACTCTTGTGTGGAATGGACCCCTTGGTGTTTTTGAGATGTCTCCCTTTGATAAGGGAACCATTGCCGTTGCACGCCATGCAGCAGAACGTAGTTTGACGGGAAAGTTGGTTTCAATTGCGGGAGGGGGCGATACGGTTTTTGCCCTTAATCATGCCGGTGTTGCCAATGATTTTACTTATCTTTCGACTGCTGGAGGAGCTTTTTTGGAATGGATGGAAGGAAAGACCCTTCCTGGTATTCTTGCCCTTATGCAGGCTTAAAGGGCTTCTTTGAAGGGGAAGGTTAAAGAAAAACTATACGGTCGTGTAGAGTGTTTTGATAGTGTTGCGCATTTTTAGAAATTAAGACAAAATAAAGAGGAATTTTTTATGAATGAACGGCTTGAAGATATTGCACTTGCTTTGGTGCATGCGGGTAAAGGTATTTTGGCGGCAGATGAAAGTACGGCGACCATTGGAAAGCGTTTTGAAAGCATTGGTGTTGAATCCAATGAAGATAAGCGCCGTGCTTATCGTGAAATGCTTTTTAGTACAAAAGAAGCGATGGAAAACGCCATCTCTGGGGTTATTTTATTTGATGAAACCATTCGGCAAAAAGCATCTACTGGGAAAATGTTGACGGATCTTATTCGGGATTCAGGCGCTTTGCCAGGGATTAAAGTTGATACCGGTGCGAAACCCTTGGCTGCTTTTCCCCAAGAGACAATTACCGAAGGGTTGGATAGTCTTCGTGAGCGGCTAAAAGACTATTATGCTTTGGGAGCACGTTTTGCTAAATGGCGTGCGGTAATTGCTATTGATGAACACACTTTGCCAACAAGAGGCGCCATAAGACAAAATGCACAAGCTCTTGCACGCTATGCTGCCTTATGTCAGGAGTTCAATATTGTGCCCATTGTTGAGCCGGAAGTGTTGATGGATGGACCATCGTGTGGGCATTCAATTACACGCTGCTTTGAGGTGACACGCACTGTTTTGCAGGCTGTCTTTAAAGAATTGTTTGAAGCTCGTGTTCTTTTGGAGGGGATGATTTTAAAGCCCAATATGGTGATTGATGGAAAGGATGCTCGCAAGGCTTCTGTTGAAGAAGTTGCTGAAAAGACCATCCAAGTGCTTAAACAGACTGTTCCTGCTGCTGTTCCAGGAATTGCTTTTCTTTCTGGAGGGCAGTCTGATCAGGAAGCAACGGCGCATTTATCTGCTATGAATTCTTTGGGCGTATTGCCTTGGAAATTGACCTTTTCCTATGGACGAGCACTGCAAGCAGCTGCCTTAAAAGCATGGGCGGGAAAAGATGAAAATATTGCTGTTGCACAGAAGGCCTTTCGTCATCGGGCTCGGATGAACCATCTTGCGGCCTTGGGACAATGGACAAAAGAACAAGAAAAAGTGTGCGATTGAAGCACAAGCTCTGTTTTTAAATGCGGAGAGATTTTGCATGTTTCTGCGTGATTTTTGGTGCCCTCATCATGATAAGAATGGCGGGGGCATTTTAGGCTTAAAAGCTTTCTCAGAGAGTTTTTTCCTTGGACCTTTTAAAAGTCTTTAATGGGTGCTATCGAGAGATAAGATTGCGGGAGAGGTGCAATTTCGAGAAGGGGAGATAATGCTAGGAAATTTGTGAATGCACAGCACTTTAGTATGGTGTCGTTCATGGGTGGGCACTTACTTCTTGAGTGAAAATCATAAAGCTCATACTGTATTGAAGAGTTTGATATTGTGATATTTTCTCTTTTTCATGTTATCATTACTTGTCATCAGCAGAATTTATTTTATTGCAGTTTCAAAGGTGGATTAAGCGGGTAGATTAGAAAGTTGCGATTTCTGAGCGGATTGGAATACAGATTATGAAGCTTTTCTGCGTCAGGATAGCTTCCTCTTCAATGGGGGTAGTTTTCTATTGGCGAACGAATTGAATAACTCTTGCGAAAGAAAATAGATTTGCACCTCAATAAAACACCTATTTTTTCGTTAAAATGGATAAATTTTTCTTGTATTTTTTGATGATATAATTGAAAGTAACTAACTTCATAGCATCTTGGCTTAAAACGGGGGGAGTTGTGGACGGTATATCTTCTAAGAATACAAGCATCAAAAGAAAAAATCGATACGCAGAACAGAGCTTTTCTGCAATTATGATGCGAAAATTGTGCAATATGGTGCGTGGGGTATTCGAAGGGATCTTTACAGTATTTACTTTCATAATTTTTATTATCTTGCTCAACATACGTGGGCCGGTTCATACCGCATTAAAAGTCTTTGGGTCGGTGAGTGGAATAGGGTGCTTTTTATTTTTTTTCGGATATCTTATAGAACGCCGCGAAGCAGCAGATGAAGCCGCTATATCGTACGCATTATTCTTAACAATTCTTGAAGGCGTTTCTTCTATTTGCTTCCTGTCTGCTGCGTGGGGTTACGACGCTCTCTTATTCCGTTTAGCACCTCCTGGGTATATTCTTATTCTTCCTGAATAAATAGAGTGCACTTTGTTTGCGTACAAATCAAAATGAGAGGCTGTCTGCCTCTCAAATTCTTAATAATCGCTCTCCAAAATAATGACATCAGACCCGCTTTTAATGAAGGGACTAACAAGCCTTGGGTCCTTAAGCCTCAAGGCAACCCTTTACAAGTTGCGCCTAACTGCATCCTTGACCTTAAGATACCCAAACGGCTTATTTTGTTTTTAACATGTATGATATAAGGGGAAAGCTTCTCATCGTGCCTAAATGGTAACTTATCGTGTGTTAAATGGAAAAATGAGAAAAAGCATCTTTATGCAATATAATCCAATTATAATTTTTTGATTTAAGCATAAAAGACTTAAAGTCTTCTACAAGACTGATACGATAAAAAGGGGAAAATCGCCTATATTGAGCAACTAAGTCGTATTTTAGGTGCTCTTGATATAGCTATATCACCAAATGGTTTTGAAGACTTATCCTTTTAGCTCTATTCACTAAAAGGTTATTTTGAGGGGGCTTGGCTAATGAATGTAAAGGAAAATTAGCATGTAATATTTCGCTTTTCTGGTATAGATGCTGAATGAGTTAATTATCTAGAGGATCACTGAAGAGGGAGCGCTAAAAAATGATGAAAATCCTCCGTACTTCGGTGAATTCGTGGTTGAAGATATAATCGTAAAACTTGGCTTATCTGTTCCTGAAACAGCTGAATGGTTTGAAATGGTTAGGGTGTCAGTTCTGCATACGCTTAGCTCGCTATACAAAAAAATTATGATTTAGTGCAAGCTTTAAAACATAAAGACCCTAAAGATATATCCTCTTTGTACATGTTCTTATCATCGTTAAAATGCCTTCTTAAAGCACGACAGGGGGTGCTATAAAATTGAGAGCTGTAAAATATATGGGGCTTGGAGGGGGTGAGAAGATGGTGTTTAATCGAAGTACTCTATCCTTATTTTTATGGGCTATGACTGAAAGAGAGAGCTGGAGAGACGATTTGTGAGTAAAGAGAACGTCGTTTTGAGGTTGCGTGTCTGCAAGAGCAGAACAGTGGTCGTGGTGATATTTACAAACAATAAATTTGATAAAATTTTACGATTTTGCCAAAAGCCAGTTTATTATAAACGCTGTTTCTCATGTGCTCTCACACAAAAGTTATAAGAAGCCCAAAAGTGCTAAAAAAATCTTTGCTCTTTTTCAATAAGACGGATCTGTAAACAATATTCAAAAAGTGTTCGTATTTTTGAAAGAGAATAAAAGGATACTCTTGCAATAGAGAAGTGTATTTGTGAATTACAATTTGTCATGATTTTCGGTAAACACTATTGTTTAGAGCGGTGAGAGAGGGCAAATTTTTAATATTCAGTTTTTTTAAAGAGTGTGGTCAGTCTTTAGGATAGAGCTTGTGTCCCTAGAACCCTATCAAGTGTGAGCCGCATAAGGGTCTCAAGCAAGCGAGCACCTATTATACTTTTTGCCAGCGTATACTCTTTTGTCAGCGCCCCAATGTTTTGACAGCCCTTAGAATGTAAAGGGGCAAGAGAGGTATTTTATTCCTTTCTTGTACCGTTTCACTTCACACGCCAACTCTGCTTGTGATGAGCAAGCAAGAGATTTTGTTTGACTTACTATGAGGGTTTGACATGAGAAAATCCTATGGTATTTATGATCTTTCATGAAAAACAATGAATTATCCTTATAAATCACCGTTATGGCGCTGTTATGAAGAGAACTCCTTGCTCATCTTAATAGTCCATAGAGATTAACTTGGTATCATTTTACATTCTGTACACAGAAGTGTCTTTATAAAAATGCTCTATCTTGCGCAGAAAAAAGAAAAACATCTCAATGCTTGCCTTTCTTTTTTCCATGAGAGATTTAAATTGATAAGCCTGTCTGAAAAGAGCACTGTTTATGCCTTTAAAGATACGGCTCTTGTATCATGATCACTTACTCAGGTGAAAATTGGAGTTTTGCGAGGTAAGCGTAAACGCCATTTTTTGCCACAAGTTCAGCATGCGTTCCTTCTTCAACAAGGGCGCCTTTATCCATCACAAGAATACGATCTGCTTTTAAAATTGTTGCTAAACGATGTGCAATGACCAAGGTTGTACGATTTTGCATCAATCCTTCTAAAGCGTCTTGCACCAACTTTTCACTGTTTGCATCCAAAGCCGATGTTGCTTCATCAAGCAGCAAGAGGGGTGCATTTCTTAAAATTGCCCGCGCAATACCAATGCGTTGTTTTTGTCCCCCAGAAAGCATGGTACCGCGTTCTCCTACTTGCGTATTCAAGCCATCTGGTAAAGCTTGAATAAATTCAAGTGCATTAGCCGCTTTAGCGGCAACAAGGATTTCCTCTTCATGGGTATTTTCAGTTCCAAAAATAATATTATCACGCAATGTTCCATCAAAAATGGCGACATCTTGTGGAACATAGGAAATTGCACTGCGTAAATCTTGTAAAGAAAGGCGATTAATTTCCATGCCATCCAACCGAATTGTTCCACTTATTGGATCATAAAAACGAAGGATCAAAGAAAAAATACTGCTTTTTCCTGCTCCGGAAGCCCCAACAAAAGCAACCGTTTCGCCTGCTTTTACAGAAAATGAAAGCGAGCGTAAAACTTTCTCTTGTGGTCTAGAAGGATAGGTAAAATCAACCTGATCAAAAACAAGTTCACCTCGAACAGGTTGCGCCAATGATAAAGCATTTTTAGGAGCTACAATAGTAGGTTGTTCTTGTAACAATTCGGCAAGCCGTTCAGCAGCGCCTGCTGCTTGGATTAATTCTGCTCCCAGTTCCGATAATTGCGCAAAAGTAGAAGCTCCAAAAACCGCATAAAGGACAAATTGCCCTAAGGTTCCCCCTGTCATCGTTCCATTCAAAACATCACGCGATCCAATCCATAAAACAGCAACCACACTGCTAAAAACCAAAAAAATTGCAAACCCCGTAAAAAAGGAGCGCAAGATTACAGAAGCACGTGCTGTTTGAAAAGCACGTTCTATCAATTGTGAAAAACGTATTGTAACGAGTTTTTCAGCGGTAAAAGCTTGCACAGTGCGAATAGCACTTACCTGCTCTGTAGCAACAGCATTGGCATCTGCGAGACGATCTTGCGCCGCGCGGGTACGAGAGCGAACTTTACGTCCAAAGACTACCAAGGGAATGGCCACAACAGGAATAGCAGCTAAAACCAACAAAGACAATTTAGCATTGGTGATCACCATCATTACGACGGCTCCGATCACGATAATCAGCTGACGCAAAGCGGTAGAGGCGGTAGAGCCCACAGCTAATTTTATTTGTGTGGTATCTGTTAGAAGCCTTGAAACAATCTCTCCTGAATGTGATCGATCAAAAAAAGCAGGAGAAAGTTTCATAATATGGACAAACACATCACGCCGTAAATCGGCAACAATCCGTTCTCCTAAGGTGATAACACAGTAATAACGGGCTGCTGAAGCAAATGCGAGAAACAAGGCTAAGATAAACAAAATTCCAAAGTAAAAATTGATATGTCCATGGCTTGAAGTAGAAAACCCATGATCAAACATTTGGCGGATAGCCACAGGCAAAGCTAATGTGACAAGAGCAGCAACAGATAACGCTAGAAAAGCAAAGATAAACAACCAACGATAGCGCAAAATATAGGGAAAAAAAATTGCAAGCGAAGAGAATGAAGATTTCTTAGGGGAAGACTTTGTCGATTTTTCTGAACGATAACGTAATGTCATAAAATTTTGCTCACTGTATTGGATTTGTAACACTTGATACAATGATGTATCTTGAACACTTGTTTTTTGATGCGTGCTCAGTTATAGAAATAAATACTTTAAATCAATGTATCAAAAAGACAAAGGAAGTGCACTTAAAAAAACAAGCAAGTGCTATTTCATTCTATAAACGCAAAAGGTTTGACGCATGAAAGCGAATATTCACCCCAATTATCATAAAATTACCGTTGTTATGACGGATGGAACCCAATATACGACGCGCTCTACTTGGGGAAAAGAAGGCGATACTCTTAATCTAGATATTGATCCAAGAACGCATCCGGCATGGACAGGTGGCTCCCAAACACTCGTAGATCGTGGTGGTCGTCTTTCTAAATTCAAAAATCGTTTTGGTAATATTGGCATGTAAAAGCCTCCTTTTTATGGGGTACAAAGGTTTTAAACAAATCGATTGCAAATGGATGGATTTTTTATCCTATCAAAGAGTGCACTTTAAATATTAATTCAAAAACGCATCCGACATAAACAGATGGGTCTTAAACACTTATAAATCATTGTGGTTGCGTTTTTAAATTCAAAAATCATTTTGAATATATGCATAAATCCTTTCTTCCCTAGAGTATAAAGACTTGAAATAAAATAATTGTAAACTTTTCTTCTTTTTTTGGAACTGAACATACCCATGGAGAGGAAATTTTGGCCGCTTCTAAAGCTGCCAATGCATTTGAATTTATTCAAGCTTTACCAGATGGCTTGAATACGCAAGTAGAAGAACGTGGTACCATGCTTTCTGGGGGGGCAAAAACAACGCATTGGTATTGCACTGGCGATTTTAAGAAATGCAGCCCTCTTGTTGCAAGCCGGCACCATCATTATATTTGCCAACTCGTGGATGTTGCTACAGCCCTTGGCACTTGAGATAATTTATTATAGGCATTTTAAGTCCTTTCTTAATAGTTTTTTTATTCACGCGAGCTCTCCCCACTTGTAAAGTGCAAAAGGCATGGTTTTGATTGGTTCACCATGGAACATGGTTTGAAATGAGAGAATCCTACGGTATTCGGGATTCTCATTCAACATATAAAACAATGAATTATTATTATAAATCAAAATGTTGCTACTTGATGAAGTAACATTTGCTTTAGATGCAAACAGTGAAAAGTTGGTGCAAGATACCTTAGAAGGATTGATACAAAATCCTAAATCCTGGTCATTGCACATCGTTTGGCAACAATTTTAAAAGCTGATCGTATTCTCGTGATGGATAAAGGCGCTTTTGTGGAAGAAGGAACACACAATTCATTATAAAAAATAATGTTTATGCGCATTTGGCTAAACTGCAATTCTCATCTGAGTAAGTAATCTTGATACAAGAGCAGTATCTTTAAGGGCGTAAACAGCACTCTTTTCAGACAGGCTTATTAATTTGAAACTCTCATGGAAAAAAGAAAGGCAAGCATTGAGATGATTTTCTTTTTTAATAGGCTGTTCTTTTTTTGCCTGAGATGAAGTATTTTTATAAAGACACTTCTGTGTACAAAATATAAAATAATACCCAGTTAAATCGCTATGGACTATTAAGATGAGCAAGGAGTTCTCTTCATAACAGCACTGTCACGTTGATTTATAAGGATAATTCATTGTTTTATATGAGAGATTTTACATGGAATTTATCGTTTCAAATTTGGTTATGTTGCATTAGTCAAAACCATGTCTCTTGCATGCTGCAAGCAGAGAGAGCTCGCGTGAATAAAACACTTTAGAAAGAATAAGTCCTCTTTATGAATCGTCTCAAGTTTCAAGGGCTATCACAACGGGGGGCGCTGGCATAAGAGTATGATGGTGCTGGGCTACTTAAAGAAGAACTGCTAAATAGGCAGAGAGGCGCTTTTTATTGATGTTATAAAACAGTGCGAACAAAGCACGCAGTTTGTTTTGCTGTTTGGTTGAGTTAAGGTTTTTATTACTTTGAAAATCAATATTTCATGGATCATGCATTTTGAGGGCTTATAAGGCTTTTCTTTAAAGTACATAAATCACTAAAACAGCATTATTAAATACAAATTGTTTTATTTTACAAACAAAAATATCTATATTTTGTGTGTTGTTTTTATTAAAATATAATATGTAGTGATTTTTAAATCATATGTACACATAATGATACAATATCGAGGGATCGATAAAAGAGCTGCGTTAAATGTTGGTGAGGATAGAAGAGAGCAAGAATGGAAGAAGACATAAAATTGGCAATAGCTTTCAGAATAGCTACAATTAAGGTCATTTGGAAATGGGGGAAAAAATATGGGAGTGTAAGATGCGGCGTTATGATTTTCTGCATCATATTGATGGGGAAGTGGTGGTATTTGGGATACTCAGTGGATTTTTTGTTCGGTTTGGCAATGATAGTGTGTTGTGGGGGAAGCTTAATGCTTGCATTGGCAATTTATCAGAACAAGCATTTAACTAAACAACTTGAGCAAAAAGAGCAAGAGTGCGCTGGATATCAAGCTATTATTGCACAATGGGAACAGAAGTGTCTTCAATTGACTGAACGACTTGAGCAAAAAGAGCAAGAGTGCGCTGGATATCAAGCTATTATTGCACAATGGGAACAGAAGTGTCTTCAATTGACTGAACGACTTGAGCAAAAAGAGCAAGAATGCGCTGGACATAAAGATATTATTGCACAAGGGGAACAGAAGTGTCTTCAATTGACTGAACGACTTGAGCAAAAAGAGCAAGATTGCGCTGGATATCAAGATATTATTGCACAAGGGGAACAAAGGCTTGTTAAAAAAACTCAAAAAATATCGCAGGAATGGTTGAAACAATGGGATGAGGGAGTAAGGCTATGGGAAAGAGACGTACTGGGGATAAAAAATCCTAGGGAAGATATGAAATTCAGTGGAGATCGGCTTCCATTGGTAAAGGATATTTGTGTTCGAGGGGATCACAAAGTGCGTTTATTGTACAAGCAAGCACTTGGAAAAAAACTTACTTATGAACATTACAAAAAAATATGTAGTCTCTTGGATACCTCATATTTTAGGAAATTTTTTGTAAAAGCAGTGCGATTAATGAGCAAGAATGGAATAACTCTGCAAAAGTTTGTAGATCCTCTTACGAACAAAAAACGGAGTCAACCTACGATGTTATTACTTCATTGGTGGTTATATGTTCTTGATGATATGATTACAGCTGAATGCAAACAGCACCAAAAGGAAAACTTTACAGGGGAGGATGAAAAGAAAAAATTTACAGATACTTTGTGGGACAACATATCTATAAGTATAGAACACAAAGAGATAGAGAAAATGCTAAAGCTTTCGGAATCTTGGTCTGGTGAGTGTACTTTATTATTATATTGTAAAAAGAATGTGTTGTTGTTGTTGTGTGATATTTCCAGTGATTATAAGGAGGCAAGAGAAACTTTCATTTACTATAAGAAGCTTATTAAAACAGTGAAAAAAGGCTATGTTGCCTTTGATAATGGTTGCCATTCTGTCACAGTTAGAGATGTAATCAATACTTGTAAAGAGAATGACACAAATAGAGCAAAAAAGCTTTCCATTGTTGAAGGGAATCCAACATTTGAAGAAGCTTACAAATTAGGCGTTAAAGAGTGGATGAAATCATCAAATGAGAAATGCGATAACCGATTGATCTTTTGGGAGAAGCTTGTTGAGGAAAAAAAGTTAAAAGAAAAATTAAAAATTATCTTCGGTAATGAGAAGGTAAAGGCGCTGAAAGAGGTTGTTGAAAAAGATAAAGAGCAGCTTGCAAGTGAAATGCAGAAAGCAATTTTGGAAAACAAAGATTTTTGTTACTATAAATCTCGAGAGTATTTCATAGACTATCTGAGATAATGGTTAAATGAAGGGGGGGAATGGCTGTATAAATCAATGGATTTGCTAAAATTTCTGTTGTCATGTAGAGGTGAAAACTATGAGAGGCATATGTGATAGCCCTTAGCAGAGAGGGGATATTTTAAATTATAGTCAATCTTTTTTGCTGTGTAGGCGGTGATTTCTTAAGAGAAGTAGGGGAGAATGTTGGCTTCTGATGTCGTTGTTGCTTCTTGGGGCGTTTTGTTGTGATGATATTTTTTTTTGCGAAATATATCGCTGCCGCTTTCTTTATCGGTGACAAAACCACCGTTTTTGCGAACCATCAGTATTCCAGCAGCCATATCCCAAATTTGCAGGTTATCTTCCCAAAAGCCATCGGTTCTGCCAGAAGCAACATAAGCTAAATCAAGAGCAGCAGCACCAAAACGGTGAAGTCCGGCAACTTCCATCATTATATTGCGTAATTCAATAAGATAGGTTCCATGACCTGGGCGACCAAAATGAGGCATGCTTGTAGCAATGACACAATCTTCCAGTCTGCGTCGAGAAGAAACGCGACAGCGTCGGTTATTGAAAAAAGCACCATACCTGCGTTCTGCGGTGAAGAGTTCATCACTCACGGGATTGTAAATGACACCAGCAACGACTTTCCCTTGGCTTTCTAAAGCAATGGAAACAGCAAAAAAAGGAATGCCATGGAGAAAATTTGTGGTGCCATCTCAAAGGGTCAACAATAAAACGGTGTTGTGAATCTTCTCCAATGATTTCTTCTGACTCTTCCATCAGAAAACCAAATTTGGGGCGCGCTCTGCTTAATTCATTGAAAATAATTTTTTCCGCTTTGCGATCTGCTTGGCTGAGGTCATCTGCTAGATCTTTTCTGAGGTCTAAATGCCTTTTTTGAGGGTTTTTTCTAATTTTAGGCGAATGTGTTCATTGCCGGCAATGATATTTTTTTTGCGAAATATATTGTTGCCGCCTTCTTTATCGGTGACAAAACCACCGGCTTCACGAACCATCAGTATTCCAGCAGCCATATCCCAAATTTGCAGGTTATCTTCCCAAAAGCCATCGGTTCTTCCAGCAGCCACATAAGCTAAATCAAGAGCAGCAGCACCAAAACGGCGAAGTCCGGCAACCTCTGCCATCACATTACGTAATTCAATAAGGTAGGTTCCATGATTTGGGCGACCAAAATGAGGCATTCCTGTGGCAATGACACAATCTTCTAGTCTGCGTCGAGCAGAAACGCGACAGCGGCGGTCATTGAAAAAAGCACCACACCCGCGTTCTGCGGTGAAGAGTTCATCATTCACGGGATTGTAAATGACACCACCAACGATTTTTCCTTGGCTTTCTAAGGCAATGGAAACAGCAAAAAAAGGAATGCCATGGAGAAAATTTGTGGTGCCATCTAAAGGGTCAACAATAAAACGGTGTTGTGAATCTTCTCCAATGATTTCTTCTGACTCTTCCATCAGAAAACCAAATTTGGGGCGCGCTTTGCTTAATTCATTGAAAATAATTTTTTCCGCTTTGCGATCTGCTTGGCTGACATAATCTGCTGGTCCTTTCAAAGACACTTGCAAATTTTGCACTTCACCGTAATCACGTACCAACGAGCGTCCTGCTTTCATTGCAGCTTGCACCATGACATTCATGACTGCAGAATGGGCCATTTTTTATTCCTTTATTTATCTTTTTCATTTGCGCGACGCAAATAAATCAACTCATTGGTGTCTACAATGATACGTTCACCAGCATTCATAAAGGGGGGAACAAGAATACGAATCCCGTTTTCAAGAATGGCGGGTTTATAAGAGGAGGTAACCGTTTGTCCTTTGATGGCAGGATCGGCTTCCGCAATTGTGACAGCAACTTGATCAGGAAGTGAGATGCCAATAGGCTTTTCTTGATAAAGTTCAACTGTGACAGTCATCCCATCTTGGAGAAAAGCAGCACGTTCACCAACAAAATCCTTTTGAAGTTCTAGTTGTTCATAAGATTCTGAATCCATAAAGACCAAAGCATCCCCTTGTTGATAAAGAAATGTGAAATCTTTTTGTTCAAGGCGCACGCGTTCAACGGTCTCAGCAGCGCGAAATCGCTCATTAAGTTTTGTACCATCAATCAAATTTTTCATTTCAACTTGGTTAAATGCACCACCTTTTCCTGGTTTTACAGCGTTGCATTTAACAGCAACCCATAAGCTTCCTTGATGTTCGATCACATTACCAGGGCGAATTTCATTGCCATTAATTTTCATCGTTTCTATCCAATTCTATTCTTGCAAAAAGAACTCTCTTGTTGTCTTTATGGCGCTTTTCTTTGCTGCCTTTAACAGTCAAGCTCTTTTGTTATTTTCGGGCTAAAATCCCTTTGATTAACCTTGCTGCTCTCTCATGGTCCTGTGTGCTCTTTATGGGCTTTCTCCTGCTTTTTGCAAAGAGAAAAGCTTAAGTAAAAAAGGACCTTTATGTATTTTTGCTTTTCAGTTCTTTGCAAGACCATAAAAAGCGCTCAGACGCAAGCTTTTTAAAAATTTGCACAAAAATTTTTTAGAATTTTTGGGGAAATTTATCCCGTTGTGTCGTAAAATATCATCATTGATGGCAATAATATAATTGATGGCAATGATATAAGTTCCCTAAAACCATGAGGTGTTTTTAATTAAGAATATGTGATGAATATGTGAATACGGAGTTTATTATAGTGTCTCATGGGATAGAGCGTGGTGTGTTGTCACAGGGTGTTCGTTTGTATTCTCATCAGAGATGAGCTGTAAAATGGCTCTTTGTTTTATCGAGGTTAGGACTCTAAATTTTTTGAGCAGCAGGTATTTTTCTGTACTTGATGCGATTTCATCATGAGAGTACGGGGGCTGTTGTTTTGTTAAGATATCAGCATAGAAAAAGGAAAGTAGAACATTTGAGATAGCGGCAATTTATTTTAAACGCCCTATGCTGACACGATTTAAGCCGTTTTCATATTTCTGGATTTGTTGGAAAGTGGCACCTAAATGTTGACCTAATGTTTTTTGAGACATTTTAAGCATTTTTCGTCTCAAACGAACTTTTTTGCCAATGAATTTGCCATTGAAAATGTCGTTATAAGGATTTTTACCAATACCCTAGAAAATGCTACACAGGATATAGAAAGCTATTCAGCCGCTTCAATCACAGATAAGCCAAGTTTTGCATTTATATCTTCGCGTAATAATTTGCTAGGGTATGGGGCATTTTCATTATTTTTAGTATTTTTCTTTCTTTAAATCTTAAAGCTATAACTTACACTATTTTGTATTGTTACAATCTATAATAAAATTTATCCACTCTGGCTAAAAATGAGGTTTTTTATTGAGGTGTAAATCTCTTTGGCTTTCACAAGAGCTTTTAAGTCTTTACGTGTAAAATATAGAGAATGTTTACATTAAATAGCGGGTTCATCTGGGATGAGTATTTATATAAGAACGCGGCTCTCCATTCACGTTATACTGAAAAAGAGACACTATAGTGCTACTATTTAATCTTATTCTATAACTCAAAATCACACCCATATTTTGTTGCTTTTGAGGTTGATCTGTATAGATCACATTATATCCATTCCGTCGCAACAGATTGATAAATAAAGGAGTAAAGTTGTCTGCTGTATTATTTTTCTTTATAAGAAGTGTGGTTGTAGCGGGTGGTAAAAACCCTTTGTTACCGCTAATAAATTTGTTAGCGACTAATTGTGCCTGACGCTTTGTAAGACTTTGATCAACATAATTTGATGAATAATTGCCTACAGATGCGCAACCAGCTACCAACACAACCGGTGACAGCAATAAATATTTTAACATCTTTAATTCCCCTTACTTATTGTTGCTCTTTATTTGCGAAGCTCCTCTTCCAGAAATAAGAGCAACTTTACTTATAGCACATTAACAACATATCGGTATCTAATCAATCGGTTAATTAATCGATGAATAATGGTTTCAGCTGTAAAGGCTGCTTGAAGTGCTTCTGGTGGCGTATATTTTAATAAACAGCTGCTTTTAGTGATTATGATAAAAAAGCAATTTTTTGCGTTTGCATGTTAAGATCATATCCTCGATCACTATTATAAAATGATGCGTTAGGTGCTGTTCCAGATCGACCAAAAAAATTTTCAAGCATTGCTTTTTAAGGGCTATCTTTTTTTAAATACGTATGAATGTTTATTCTGTTTTTTTAAATACTATCGTTTGAGGTGTGGTGTTTGTAAGGCATCAAATTTTGTACATGTGATGTTTTTATGAGAGTGTGTGGTGAATATTTGAGGGAGAGCTTGTCCGGATAATTTTGTGAAATGAACCACATAAAATGGGAAGCTAAAAGAGTTCTGTTCTGAGAAGACGGATTGTTTCCCAACTGGATAGGGAAGGGGCTTCTGTCCTTTGAGGGGTGGGAGGCAAGTCAAGAATAGAGAGTGTAGCGCCCTATATTATGATGTTAAAAGCTTTCATTTTGATCAGAGAGTAATTGTAAAATGGCTCTTTGTTTTATCGAGGTTAGAACTCTAAATCTTTTGAGCAGTAGGTATTCCTCTGTACTTGATGCGATTTCATCATGAGAGTACGGGGGCTGTTGTTTTGTTAAGATATCCGCATAGAAAAAGACAAGTGGAACATTTAAGATATCGGCAATTTCTTTTAAACGCCCTGCGCTGACACGATTTAAGCCGTTTTCATATTTCTGGATTTGTTGGAAAGTAACACCTAAATGTTGACCTAATGTTTTTTGAGACATTTTTAGCATTTTTCGTCTCAAACGAATCTTTTTGCCAATGAAAATGTCATTATCAAGATTTTTGGCTCGCATTTTAAAGCCCCCGCCGGTTGCGAGCGCCCTCGCGTTGGTATTCCGAGAGTTTGAAAATACTGAATCCGAATCAGCCTTTTTGCTTTTAGTGCTTAAAGCACCTGGACATAGCAAAATCTCCCGGAATTTCTATAAATTTTATCTTTTTGAAGCAGAGAGGAGTATTTTAAAAAACAGGAAGGAGCTTTATTGCTTCTTTGTGCGCTTTTTCTAGTTGTGTCTTGTCCATGCCTTGGAGCATTATTTCAAGATCAGGAGCTTGCATTTTTGCCTCCTTTGCGAGCATATACCATGCCGCTGCCATTATTATATCGCCTTTTGTTCCTGTGCCATCTCGATAAAGCCTTGCAAGGGAAATCTGTGCTGGTGCAATCATGTTGACGGCATTTCTGTGAAGTAAATGAAAAGCACGCTGAAAATCTGTTTCTCCTCCACGCCCCTGTACAAGCCATTGTGCTAAATGAAGTTGAGCTTTTAAGTGGTTGTTTTGAGCTGCTACCTCCATGAGCTTGCGGGCATTGTGATCATCTTTTGGTCGCTTTAACGTGCCTAAGGAAAGAATTTTTGCAGCAGAAAAAGCCGCTTCAGCATCCCCAAGAGCAGCACCTTTTAAGTACCATTTTAAGGCTTGCTCTATTGCTTCATTTTCACGACTTTGGGAAGAAACACCAGGGAGAGCTTGTTTTTCCTGTGAGGCTTTATAAAGAAGCAGTTGTCCATAATAAAAATAGGCTTCCTTGACGCCTGCTTTGACAGCTTTTTGAATGAACTGTTCACCAAGTTCTTGATTTTGTTTTATAAAGTGACCATCAAACAACATAAGTCCATAGCGTAGTTGTGCTTGGGGTTCCCCCTGTTTTGCGGCGCGTTCAAACCATAAAGCAGCACGCGCACCGTCAATAGGGACAGCACATCCTTCCATATAAATTCGGGCAAGAAGAGTTTGTGCAAAAGGATCATTTTTTTCAGCACGTCGGAGTGCTTCACGAAAAGCTTTTAAATAATAACCTTGGATGTAATAGTCATAGGCTTGATCATAGTCTCCAGCTTTTAAGGGCTGAAAGGGTTCTTGAGTGTTTGAAGCTTCTTGAATCGTATTGAAAGAGCTTTCAGAATTTGAGATTTCTTCAGTGTTTCCCGCTGAACTTACAGCAGAACTTGCAAGCCCAATCACGCCTAAGATAAGCAGCTTCACGCTTCTCTTGATCATGGTGTTTTCTCCTCATTACCGATCAGAATTTTCACATTTTTTTTTCATCATTACAAGCCGTATAAGAATTTCATTTCTATATTACTTTTTATCTCTCAGTTTTTCATCTTGGTTCAAGGTAGGGTTGGGTAAGTTAAAAAAGTAGCATAAATGTCGACGAGAGACAGACTGTTTAAAATAGTTCTGTTAAAAATAATAATGATGAAGGGTTATCGTATATAAAGATGCTTATCTTCTATTATATCAAGGGCTTCTCCTCTTAAAATGAAAAAATGCTTACAATGGAGGTTGCTTTTTAAAATACGTATGAATGCTTATGAATAGCGCACGCTATCCGTGTGATGTTAGCTTGCATTCTCATCAGAGATCAGCTGTAAAAAGGCTTTCTTTTTTACCGTTGTTAGAACTCTAAATCTTTTGAGCAGCAGGTATTCCTCTGTGCTTGATGCAATTTCTTCATGGTGGTATGGGGGCTGGTGTTTTGTTAAGATATCGGCATAAAAAAAGGCAATGGGAACATTCAAAATATCAGAAATTTCCATTAAACGCCCTGCGCTGACACGATTTAAGCCGTTTTCATATTTTTGAATTTGTTGGAAGCTTACGCCTAAAGCGTGCCCTAAAGTTGTTTGAGACATTTTTAGCATTTTTCGTCTCAAACGAATTTTTTTGCCAATGAAAATATCATTATCAAGATCTTTGGTTTGCATTTTAAAGCCCCCCGCCGGTTGCGAGCGCCCTCGCATGAGTATTCCGGGAGTCTGAAAACACTGAATCCGAGTCAGCATTTTGCTTTTAGTGCTGAGAAGCACCTGGACATAGCAAAATCTCCCGGAATTCCGGGATACCCACAGGAGTGGGTTTATTTTTACGCTCGGATCTAGGGTTTTCAGTTCCCTTTTGGTCGTTGCGTATGCGACCAAAACATCTTTTAATTCATAAAGTAATTTCAGGAAATTTACAATAAAAATTAAAATAGTGTTTTTCTCGTGAGAGGTATTGCGTTTTTCATCAAATCAAATGGAGTTAGGAAATTTACGGCGGGCGTGTACTACGGTTAAAATCTCAGTTTATTTTGCAGCTACTCGATACAATATAAGATAATTTGGATGCGCTATGATTTCCCGCAATCTTAGCACTCTCTCACTTTGACAATATAGGTACAGATGCTCGGACAATGGTAGTATACAAGCTTCTTTTAAAATTGAAAAATCTCTCCCATTTTAATATGCAAGAAGTTGTTTCAAACCCTTCCTAGGTGTTGTGTATGCGATAAAAAACATTTGCTCAATGATAAAGTGATTATAGGGGGAATAAAGTGATTTTAGGAGATTGCAGTAAAAATGAAAAAAGTTTTTGTAACTTACAGCTTTTTAATGAGAGGCGGAGAGCCTCTCATTAAAGCAAAGCTTAGTTATTTTACTACTATGATTTTCACATCCTAATGACAATTAATGGTGCTTGATTTTACCGTAAGCGAGAGGATAATTCTTCCTGATATTCATATTGGCTTTTAAAACTAATATCAAAATTAAAACGATCTTTACAATTTTTCACAAAAGTCTCTCTTGCATGTACACAGCGTATAAAATTATCTCCTTTTTTTAATCCTAATATTGAGAAAGCTTCATTAAGCAAGTCGTCTCGTTGTTGCCACAAATCTTCTAAATTTTGTATAAGGCTTCCAGGATCAGCTACAGAGATTGAAGTTTCTAGGTGCTTTCGCAAGTTTTCTAAATTTTGTATAGGGCTTTCAGGACTTATGGGGAATGAAACCGCATTTTCTAATGTTCGCGCTACAATACCATGATTTTGAAATATATTATATGTCCTCTCTGCATATTTTTTAGCTATTAAAGATGGAATATCACTAGATATACCATTTCTAAGAATGACAATATTCTCTTTATTAATTATTTTTGAATAGCCATTCCCACTGCATTTGTATTCTGTTGGTTCTCCTTCTTGTAAGTGAGCTTCACATGGTAACAGTAAAAACCCCTGTGTTTCATCCTCAAAAAGACCTAACATGCCATGTTTAAAAAGACTTTTCTCTATATAGAAAGGTGAAAATACGTTTTTAAAATAGTTACATTTCCAATAAAATCTTGAAACAAATGAACTATAAATATAGTCAAAATCAATATTTTTTGTATTTTTCATTTTCTCCCCTTTTTAATTTAAAAACTGTATAATACATTTTTTTATTGATAAAATTTGTTGAATAATAATTTATGAAACAATAACTCATGTAATTACTGTTAATTACATTTACAATATCCCTTAATTAAAAATTATTTATTTTTATATTAAGTAATCTATAACTACTACTATTATTATTATTATTATTTATTGTTATTGTTAGTAACTAAAATCTCTAATTTAATTTGAGACAGTGTACTGTTTTTTTGAAAGTGCTTTGGTTTTTCCCTTATTTTTATCATTTTAAGTATCATCAGGGGGTTGTCGTTCCCCAAAAACACTTCTTCTACAGCAATGAATTCATATGTGGTGTTTAAGATTTTATCAAAGAGTGCAAAATTGCTTCCTGCTTGAACTATGGCAGGGATTTTCGTAGCTTTTGCTTATCGCTATGTTCACTGGATATTGCATGAGTGAGTGTGTGGGGTTTTATCAGCGGCTTATGTATGTCTCCTATATTACAAGGGGGTGTTCTCACATTTTTCTTGCATTGTTTTAAGCAGTATTAAGGGGTTGTCGTTCCCCAAAATGACTTCTTCTACAGCAATGAATTCACATCCAGTCTTTAAGACTTCATCAAAGGTTGAAAAATCGCTTCCTGCTTGGATAATGGCGGGGGTTTGCATAATTTCTGCCCACCATGTTGCTAACTGGAGATTGCGGGGGTGCGCTTGGGGTTTTTTATCAGCACCGAGTTTTCCAAAGAACAGGTAATCAACACCTGTTTCCGCTGCAAGCATAGCACTATGGCGATTGCGTAAATTGCCAAAGCCTATAATTTTTTGTTCCTTTTGCTGATTTTTGAAGCTTTCAAGAGCGTTAAGATCATTTTCTATGTGCAATCCATCAGCCTTTATGCGCCCAGCAATGCGGCTGTCATCAGCAATGAGAAGGGCTGCGTCATGATGTTGAATATCTTCTGCGTAAGTTTGCGCTTGTTGTTGTAAAAAAGAGCTATCATCTTTCAATTTTTCAGAATCATAGAGGATGACGCATGCAAAAGACTTTGTTTGCAAAATTTGCTGCAAAAATGTGTGTGGGGTGTTGCGCCGAACATCAAGTGTTAAAATCAACTGAGGGAAAAGAGGTGGATCAATTGGTTTATTTTTTTGTTGTGTCATGTCAAATCCCTGTTTCTTAGAAAAAATAACGCTTAAAAATTAAAGTTTCATTCTATTATGCTTATTTGCGATGAAAGTGACCACCATTTTCACGTAATTTAAAGGATTTGTGGGTGTGTGGAAGCCTGTTTATGAGAAATGAGAGTGTTTTTAAGCATAATATGTTACCTTTTCGCTGTGATACACGTATGGACGCTTTTCGTTCTTTTGCCTTTAAAAAACTTTTGCTTTTAAAAAAATAAACGCTTAAAATGAAACTTGACTCTTAAAAATTAAAATTTCATCCTGTTCATGCTTGTTGGCAATAAGGGTAAGCACCATTTTTATGGGACTTCAAGGGGGGTGCAACGTGTGGGAGTCCACTGATGAAGTACCAAGGTATTCTTGAGCATAATACTCAACCTTCTCATCGTGATACACGCATTGACGTTTTTCGTTCTTTGGCCTTATTGACGATTTTCATCAACCATATTCCCAGAACGATCTATGAGTCTTTTACTCATAGAAATTTCGGTTTTTCTGATTGTGCAGAAGTGTTTGTTTTGCTTTCAGGGATTGCTCTTGGGTTAAGCTTTCATGGACGGTTACAGCAAAAATCCTTTGCTTTTATTATCCGAAAACTTTGGTACAGAGCTCTGCAGCTCTATGGTGCATACCTTTTTACGACTTTTGTCACGTTAAGCCTTTTTTTTGCTGCCTTTTTATTATGGCGAACAGAAAAACTTTTATCAATGAACAATGTAGGACTCTTTTTTAAAGAGCCTGGTATCGCATTTTTGAGTACCTTAAGCTTTGGGCATCAATTGGGATATAATAATATTCTTCCTCTTTATATCGTTTTGATGTTTTTTGCGCCTTTTATCCTTTATTTGAGTTGTAAGCAGACAAAATGGCTGCTTTTGGGCTCCTTTACACTGTATCTTATCTGCGGATTTTATAAAATTGCTCCTCCTTCTTATCC
The DNA here is from genome assembly GCF_042196885.1 of Bartonella sp. AA86SXKL. Taxonomy (NCBI): domain Bacteria; kingdom Pseudomonadati; phylum Pseudomonadota; class Alphaproteobacteria; order Hyphomicrobiales; family Bartonellaceae; genus Bartonella; species Bartonella sp. AA86SXKL. The sequence continues at coordinate 100,910 of NZ_JBHIRE010000006.1, forward strand.
TTTAGAGGGAAAGTGGTTTTTAAATCCTTTGTCTTGGCAATTCTTATTTGTCATAGGATTGACCAGTACTTTAGCGCTTAAACAAGGAAAAACAATCGCTTTTCAGTCTTTTTGGATTGTTTGTGCGGCAGCGTATCTCTTGTTGGCGCTGTTATGGGTTCGCTTAAACTGGTGGGGCATTTTGGGGTGGCTTGGCTGGTCTTCCCCGTTGGTGAACTTTAATAAAACCTTTTTAAGCTTGCCACGTTTACTCCATGTTCTTGCATTAGCCTTTCTCATTCTTTCTTTGCCACGCATCAATAAATGGTTTTATGTTTCTCAGAAACATCCTTTAGCAATTTTAGGAAAACATAGTTTACCGGTCTTTGTAACGGGAACCATTTTTGCGATGTTTGGACAAATTATAAAAACAGTGATGACAGAAACGGTTTTTTCCGATACCTTCTTAATAATAACGGGTATTGCTTTGCAATTTGGAGTCGCTTATTATTGTGAAAAACGGCAATCTTGGCAGTGGTCCTTTTCAAGGAAAATGATCCGTTTATAAAAAACATTCCTATAGTGTTTGTTGGGCACGTTAACCTTAGTATAAAAAGTGCGTTGCGCAAAAAAATTAAAAGAGGTAGCAGTTTTAAAAAAAAAGCGTTCTATACAGCAACAAAAGAAACTTTTTAATACTCTGTTCGTTGAGGGGTATGATTTTGTGCTGATACTTGGAGTATAAAAGCGTGAGTGTACATAAACGTCCATATGATGAACCTATTATCATGATTGAGCATAATGCTTTTGAAAATGCTTTTAATCGTCTCTACGAAGAAACAATGGCGCTGATTGAAAAAACCGCAGCGTATATTGACTCAGAAGGGAAATTAGTGGCACGCTCTCTTTCGGCAGAGGTTTCTGCAGTCTATGCGAAAGAGGCTATGTATTTAAGTACACGACTTATGCAAATCGCTTCTCAACTCCTTCTTCTTCGCGCAGAGCGTGAAGGGGAAATGTCATCAGAACAAATAAAAAAAGAAATTGTAAAAGTGTCACTTCATACACCGACATTGGAACTTGAAACCCCTCATTGGCATGAATTGCCAGAAATTTTTCGCCAATTTGTTTCTCATTCATTGCGTTTAGAAGCGCGGATACAGTATATGCGTGCTGGGTGGGAAACTGCAGCCTCTTGTGCCTTAGAAGATGATAACCCTGTAGGAAAACAAATCGAATTGCTCAAAACAGCCTTTGGGCGTTCTTAGAGGTACTCCCCTTGTTTTGCGCGAAGGGGAAATATCATCAGAACAAATAAAAAAAGCAATTGTAAAAGTGTCACTTCATACACCGACATTGGAACTTGAACCCCCTCATTGGCATGAATTGCCAGAAATTTTCCGTCAATTTGTTCTCATTCATTACGTTTAGAAGCGTGCATTTTGTTTCATTTAGAGATGCTGCTGTAGTTTAAGCGCTTTGGTCAATAAGCGGCGGCTATATTTTGAACGATGATAATCCAGTGGGAAAATAAATCGAATTACTGAAAACAGCTTTTGGGCGTTCTGAGAAGAATAGCGCCTTGCTTCTTTCTTGCGATATTTAGAGCAGTATATCCATTTTTTACAACCAAAATTTCACAACTAAAACCAATCTAGAGTGCTTTTTTCTGCCTAATTTCTATTTGAGCGTAGGAAATATCTTGAGTTTATAGCTGAGAGAGGGATAGGTATTGATTTTGAATTATGGCATGGAATAGGGTATGGTTGGTCTTTGTGGGAAATCGACTTTGGTTGATTGCAGCTAGAACACTTTCTGTTGATCTATCGTGTGATTTTGTTTTGGCTCTGATAATGATTAGACGCTAGATAGAGCAGGGGCTTGTACATTAATTTATTTATGCTCTATAATTTATGCCTATAAAGTTGCTGTAAAGTGTGTGTTAATGAGGATAATACACATTGTTGCAGTTTTGGGGCTTCTTTTGTTTTGAATGGAAGTTATTTCCCTCGCGTAAAATAAAATATCCAAAATCAAAGTGCCATATAATGAATGTCCCATGGGTTCCTTGTGCCCCCATGCAATGTCCCTCTCTATGCAATGTTCCTCTTTACGTAATGTCATTGTGGTGTGATGGGTATATTCAAAAACACCTCTCAGTTCTTATTCATATCCGTTGAGCTCTCCTCATCTTTACGTTTGCAAAGGAGAAAGCCGGCACTATCATCATCTTTGCCAGTCCCCAATGTTGCAACAGCCTTTGGCACTTGAGTCAATTCATTAGAGGCATTTTTAGTCCTTTCTTGTACAGTTTCACTCTATACGGCAATCCCACGTTTCATATGTAAGCGAATGGTTTTGATTGATTCAAGATAAACAGATTTGTAATGAGAAAATCTTAGGATATTCGGGATTCTTATGCAACATACAAAATAATTAATTATCATTATAAATCAATGCGTTGATTTATAATGGTAGCGTCATGCTATAATGTAAAAAGTTTTCGCAAAGTGTGTACCATCCATTGCATAGCCTCTTTACACTTAATGAATGTACAATCCAGCACTCTCTATTTGCTCGCTTGCGATGTTTAACCGTTATGGCATTAGTATGATATAGAAAGGGAATTTTTATGCTTTAGAGGGTGTTTGCTTGTAATGTGTGAATGGTTTTGATTGATTTCAGTTATGCTTCATAAAGTGTATTCCATAAAGATGCTGTTCGTTGTGTGTTATAATTGTATAAATTTGGGGGTATGATTATCTTTTTACTGGTTTTGTCTTGGGTTGCTGGTTTCTTTGTGTTCTTGTCTTTATTCACATCTTTATTCACAGGGGGGAAAAGTGTATAGACTGTAGTTTATGGCAGAGACGATTCGTATTATAGGCATTGATCCCGGATTACGGCGTACAGGGTGGGGCGTTATCGATGTTGTGGGTAATCGTCTTCAGTTTATTGCAGCAGGGACGGTTTCTTCTGATGTACAGTGTGAGCTGGCTTCCAGGCTATGTCAGATCCACAAAGGTCTTTCAGAGGTTGTGCATCAATTTATGCCCCATGAAGCTGCTGTAGAACATGTGTTTGTCAACAAAGATGCTACAGCAACTTTAAAACTTGGGCAAGCGCGTGCAATTGCATTGCTGGTTCCTGCGCAAGCAACTCTTCCTGTTTTTGAATATGCGCCCAACAAAGTGAAAAAATCGGTTATTGGTGTTGGACATGGGGCTAAAGAACAAATCCATATGATGGTCAAAGTTCTCCTCCCACGGGCTGAATTTGATAGCAGTGATGCAGCTGATGCTCTTGCTCTTGCTCTTTGTCATAGTATGCATCGTAAGAGTGTTGACCGATCTTATCAGGCAAGGATGGCGATATGATTGGGGTGAAAGCATGATTGGCAAATTAAAGGGCACTCTTGAACATATCTTTGATGATCATATCCTTCTTGATGTTCACGGTGTGGGGTATGTTGTTTTTGTGTCAAATCGTCTGCGTCCTTCTTTACCCTCGGTTGGGGAGGCGTTAAGCCTTTTTATTGAAACGCATGTTCGGGAAGATGCAATCCGCCTTTTTGGTTTTGCTACAAGAGCTGAACAGGAGTGGTTTTGTCTTCTACAAAATGTTCCTGGAGTAGGGGCAAAGGTTGCTTTGGCAATCTTGGGTACTTTATCGCCAGATGAACTTGCACAGGCTATTGCTTTAAATGATGTTGCGATGATTAGTCGAGCGCCAGGCGTTGGTAAAAAAGTCAGTGAAAGAATTGTGGGTGAACTGAAAAGTAAAACACTCCCCTTTGAACAAGTGGTCAAGACTGTTTCTGTTCCTCAGCGTGAGATGACCAATCAACCTGCGCATGATGCGCTTTCCGCGTTGATGAAGCTAGGGTTTGAACGGGAACATGCATCCCGTGCTCTTGCTCTTGCGATGAATGCTCTTGAGGGGGAAACTGTTTCTTCTGCCCTGCTGATCCGCCATAGTCTCAAATTGCTTTCTTCTCCTACTTAAAATCAAGGTAACAATGCATAAAGATGAAGATAAACGCCTTCTGGGTTCCGCCCCCCTTCCTAACGATCCAGATCGTTCCTTGAGGCCACAAGTTCTCGATGACTTTATTGGTCAAGAAGCGGCACGGGCTAATTTAAAAATATTTATTGAAGCAGCAAAAACACGGCAAGAAGCGCTGGATCACGTTTTGTTTGTAGGACCACCGGGGTTAGGAAAAACAACGCTTTCACAGATTATGGCAAAAGAATTAGGCGTTAATTTTCGCTCTACTTCAGGGCCGGTCATCGCTAAAGCAGGGGATTTAGCCGCTCTCTTGACCAATCTTGAAGAACGTGATGTCTTGTTTATTGATGAAATTCATCGCTTAAATCCGGCGATTGAGGAAATTCTTTATCCAGCCATGGAAGATTATCAACTTGATTTGATCATTGGGGAGGGGCCGGCCGCACGCTCGGTGAAAATTGATCTGGCTAAATTTACTTTGGTAGCGGCAACCACACGTTTGGGGCTTTTGACCACGCCGCTGAGAGACCGTTTTGGCATCCCAATTCGTCTCAATTTTTATACTATAGAAGAATTGGAATATATTGTGCAGCGTAATGCACGACTTTTTGCCGTCAAGATCAGTGATGATGGTGCTCATGAAATTGCACGCCGAGCACGGGGGACCCCTCGTATTGCCGGACGGCTTTTACGGCGTGTTTGTGATTTTGCTTTGGTTAAACAAGCAAAACAAATTGACCAAAAAATCGCCGATGAAGCGCTTTCGCGCCTTGAGGTTGATCATCTTGGTCTTGATCCGCTTGATCGTCGCTACTTGCTCCTGATTGCGGAAACTTTTTTAGGGGGACCGGTGGGGATTGAAACAATTGCTGCTGCTTTATCAGAACCACGCGATGCCATTGAAGATATTGTTGAACCGTATTTGCTCCAACAAGGGTTTATTCAAAGAACCGCTCGTGGACGTATTCTAACTGAAAAGGCTTGGAGCCATTTAGGGCTTTCTGCTCCAGCCTCTACAACGTCTATACAAAGGCGTTCTCAACTTTCTGAGGCTCAAGAGAATTCATCATTTCAGACATCTTTATGGGATGGGGAAGATGATTAAGACATTCTCTTTATTAAAAGAAACTATGTGAATATTTTATAGCAAGGTCATAAAATACAAGAGACGTGCCTTCTTTTAGCATATTCTGGCTAAAAAGGTTTGGCACTATTAAAAATTTTTTGCTTTTCACAACTTCAACACAAAAATGTGTTCAATCTTTTGATTGATAGATAATTTGCTATATTAGATGATTTTATGGGATATGAAGTCGATGACAGAAATAACACCTTTTAAGAGCAATCATACAAACGCTTTTCATAATTTTCAGGTCCGCGTTTATGTTGCGGATACAGATTTTTCCGGTGTAGTTTATCATGCGCGTTATCTTGAGTTTTTTGAACGAGGACGTTCAGAGTTTTTACGGGATACCGGTTTTAATAATAAGATGTTAGCAGCAGGGGGTGAGGGGGAAAAACTGTTTTTTGTTGTTCGTCATATGGAAATTAATTTTTCAAGACCAGCTAAAATTGATCATCTTTTAGTCGTTAAAACACGTGTTACTCATATCCAAGGGGCCCGCTTTTTTATGGAGCAATCTATTTTGCATGAGATGACCACGTTGGTAACAGCCAAAGTTGAAATTGCTCTGATTAATGAGGAGGCAAAACCGCGACGTTTACCCAAAGAACTTTTTGCAAAAATGCTTGGTTAAAAGTGTTCTTCATTGAATTAGCAGTTTCAGGAAAGATCAGCAGATATAAAGTAATCTACAATCTAAGATTATACATATTTATCATAGCCTAAATGTTTTCCAATAAGGTTACACGATACAGCAAAAGAAAGCACCTCTGCTACAATAACTACAATAAATTGAAGATGATATCCCACAAAATTAAACATACCTCATCCATGTTATGATTCAAAATCAATGTCGCCTCATCCATTTTCTGCTATAAACTCAAGATATTTTCTTTCTTTTGAAGAAAGGTTTGTTGGCATCAGAAAGCAGCGAAAAAGTACAAAATATAAAAAAATAAAAATGGATTAAGATTTATTTTTATAAAAATGCACATACTCAGCACAATATTGCAATAAAGTGATAATAAGCTATTAGGTCGAAAATTGTCTCAAAACACCTAAAGGGTGTTTTTAAGCAATTTGATTTGTTTTTTTACTGGATTATCATTTGGCATCACAAAAGCGCGTGTTTCATCCATTTCTATCCATCATGCATGACTTTATGTGCTATAATGCGCGATTTATGTGCGCTTCTAAACGTAGTGAATGAGTGAGAGATCAATGTATGCAAAGCAGAAATGCATTCTTGCATTTAAAGTTTCAAAAGCATATTATTCTATATAATATATTGACTTAGAAAGATAAATTATCACTTCTTACGGGCACAAACCCTAATAGAGGAATAGAATAAAATACTTTCATTTCAAATCTGTTCATGTTGAAACAATTAAAATCATTTGCTTACACATCATAAGAGAGCAATATAAATTATTGAAAAAAATTGTAAAAATGTTCCTTATGGATCATTCTCAATGCAATAACGATCAAATATCGCAAGTGAGCAAAGAGAGCGAAGAAGCCGGTTTTCATAAAGTAAAGATGTGAAAAGGCTTTTTTCATATCACAGAAGCTTGTACGTTACACCATGATGCCAGAGAGATGATAGGGATTGAAAGGGGTAAATTCACAACACAATGAGATTACATGAGACTTACACTAGATTATATAGGACTTATAATAGGGGTGTATGGGTGAGGCGCATTGTTGTGAGGCATTTTATGGTGGTTTATTGTCGTTTTTTGTGCCCGATGGTGTACCTCGTATTCAATTCGATAGAAAATGAGAGAAATAATAGCTTGAGGCAAAGCGTCATCTTTTATGATGATAACATATTTATTTACAATGATAATTCATTGCGTTGTCACTTTCAGATAATTCTGAAACTTGTAAAACTTTTTCTTTTCAAGCTCTATTGCCGCGAATTAATCAAAAACATTTTCTTACATGTCACAAGCGGAGTTGGTGAGTGGATACAAAAACACTTAAGAAAGGAATAAAATACCTCTTACGAATCTTTTCAAGTGCTAAGACTTATTGCAGCATTTTAAGCTAGAAACGCGTATGATGATTTAGCGTTCTTTTCAGAAGCGTAAAGATGGTGGTGCATAATAGATTTTATATTATGCATTTTTATATCTTTTATTTTTATAGCATTTATGGATAAGTCCTTATCGTTATATTTTTCATAAATGCTGTTGTGAAATGAGGGGGGCGTGCATTGAGGGATGTCTCTCGTCATCACTTTTTAAGGAAATTTAAGAAACAAGTCTTGTTTTAGCGCATGGATTTATGTGAGACTAGAGTCTTTACTTAAATTTAGAAACTATAAAATAATCTGTTTTATAAAATTTTAAAAAATGCATCTTTCATTTAGAGGGACAAAAATTATGCCGCATGTAGAACTAACGAATCCAGAAACAATTGGAATGTTGCATTTGTTTATGCAAGCGAGTTGGATCGTGAAAGGTGTTATGATCGGGTTGCTGCTCGCTTCTATCTGGAGTTGGGCAATTATTTTTGATAAAATTTTTACGTATCGGAGAATACGGCGTGAAATAAAGCAGTTTGAACGCACATTTTGGTCTGGCAAAGCGCTAGAAGATCTTTATGCATCATGCAAAAGTCAACGTACCAATAGTATATCCGCAGTTTTTATGGCAGCAATGGTTGAATGGAAAAAATCTCTTGAAAAAGGGACCCATACATCGAAAAGTTTGCAGAGCAGAATTGATAAGGCTATGGATTTGACGCTGGGACGTGAAAGTGAAAAAATAGAATCAAAATTAAGTTTTCTTGCGACACTAGGATCTGCGGGACCTTTTATCGGACTTTTTGGAACAGTTATTGGTATTATGGAGTCTTTTCTTTCTATTTCAGCTTCTCAAAATACATCACTTGCCATTGTCGCGCCAGGGATTGCAGAAGCGCTTTTGGCAACCGCTATTGGTTTGTTTGCAGCAATTCCAGCTGTTATTGCTTATAACAAGTTGACTCATGAAAGTGCGCGCATCATTGCACAAATAGAAAATTTTGCCGATGAATTTTCAACAATTGTATCGCGGCGTATTGATGAAACACGCACAGCACCTTCCTCTTTATAAAAAGGATCTTATCCCATGGGCGTTTCTGTTGCTTCTTCTTCTTCTCGCAAAAATACACGTAGGCGGCATCATTCACGAAGCCAACTGATGAGTGAGATCAATGTCACTCCTTTTGTGGATGTCATGCTGGTCTTGTTGATTATTTTTATGGTCTCTGCTCCCCTTTTAGTGAACGGTGTTCCTCTAGATTTGCCTCGTAGTCAAGCGGGTCCCGTACGAGCTCAAAAAACACCCCTTACGGTTTCACTTGACGCGCAAGGGCGCTTTGCCATTAATCAAGATTATTATGAAACGTCACAGGCACTGATTGCACACCTGAAAACTCTTCTGGAAGCAGATGCTACACAAAAAGATCAACGGGTTTTTGTGCGGGTTGCCAAAACTGTTGAATATCAACAAGTATTAAAACTGCTGGCGGATATTCAAAAAGCGGGGTTTTCTCAAGTTGCGTTAGCAAGTTTAGAACAATAAATAATAAGTAATAAAATTGTGCATAAACGGTTGTTTTTAAGATGTTTTTAAAAGAGCATAGAGTGATTAAAAATGAAAAAATGTAAGGCATAAGTAAGGCATAAAGAATGAACAAAGACTCTTATCATAGTATGAAACGAGGCTTGGCTTTATCCCTTGTGGTCCATGTCATTTTTCTCAGTTGGGGAGCTATTCAGTTTACAAGCTCTGTCTCTTTACCACAACCATTGGAAGCAATTCCCATCACTCTTGCTCCTTTAGTGGACGAGTTTTCTTCTCAACAAGGAGCCGTGAAGGCTCCTATCCGTGCAATCCCTGCCATAAAACCAACTATGCAACCACAAGAGAAAGAAGATGCACGCCATATTGGAGAGGGACAAATAGATAGTCTGGCACCGTTTCAACCAAAGGAAAAGCTGCGTCCCGTTGAAACAGCATCGCCACCATCAAGCGAGAACACATCAGAAACATTTGCACCCGAACTTACAAAACCAGAATTATTAGAAGCAAAAACAGAGGATGCACCCAAGGTTGCGCCTGAGATGCCTTTGGAGGCACCGGAGGATGCACCCAAGGTTGCACCTGAGATGCCTTTTGAGGCACCACCGGAGGATGCACCCAAGGTTGCGCCTGAGATGCCTTTGGAGGCACCGGAGGATGCACCCAAGGTTGCACCTGAGATGCCTTTTGAGGCACCACCGGAGGATGCACCCAAGGTTGCGCCTGAGATGCCTTTGGAGGCACCACCGGAGGATGCACCCAAGGTTGCGCCTGAGATGCCTTTGGAGGCACCGGAGGATGCACCCAAGGTTGCGCCTGAGATGCCTTTAGAGGCACCGGAGGATGCCTCTAAGGTTGCGCTCAAGCCTGCGCACAAAAATGAAGAAATGATATCGCCAAAAGAATTGGCTCCAACGGTCCCAAAAGTATCAGCAGAGCAGATTGTTCATCAAGCGCCCAAAATTGTACTTCCAGAAAAATCTCTTCTTCCACAGTTTAAACCAAAGTTTGACGGAGAATTTCCAAAGAAGAATGAGGCTGCATTGAATCAAAAGACGCCAAAGCTTAATAAGAAAAACCAAGAGAAACAGACCATTGAAGATATTTTAGCTCTGGAGGAAAATAATTTGCTCAATCGTGCGCGGTCGCAAGGAGGGGGAGCAAAACGTTCTCATATACCAGAAGCTTTGGGTGCAAGAAAAAATATTAACGATACCACAAAAATGGCACAAACATTGGTCAATATTGCGGGGGGATGTATTCAACAGAAGCTTAAACTTGTGGCGCTTGGCGGCGATTTAAAAAATCGTCCGGTCGTGCGGTTGCGATTTTACTTAGACCGTGAAGGGATGGTTGTGGGCGACCCTATCATTGATCCCGTAAGCGGCCTTGAGAGTCAACAAGCTATTATGATAAGGCAGGTGTATGCTGCTGTCTTTTCATGCCAACCTTATGCAGATCTCCCACGTGATCAATATGATCTATGGGGGCAAGGTTTTGACTTTAATGTTGATCCCCTCCAAGAAATAAGATGATAAACGAGAAAAAAGCGCTTAACGAAAGGACACATTCCATGATGACTATAACGAGACATAAAGTTTTTGCTTGGTTTATTGTCACTTGTGGGTTGTGGCTTTCAAATATTTCATCGGGTTATGCGCAATTGAAAGGAACTATTTCGAGCGCTGATTTTAATCCCATTCCCATTGCAATTACAGACTTTATTTCCAATGATTCGATTGGGTTAAAAATATCTGCTGTGGTGACAGCCGATCTTGAACGGTCGGGGCTTTTTTTACCGCTTGATAAAGCAAATTTTTTTGAAAACATTTCTAATCCTAATAAACAACCGCATTTTACTTCTTGGCAGAAAATAAAAGCGCAAGGTTTAGTTACTGGGCAAGTCATGAGAGAAATCGATGGACGTTTGAGGGTCGATTTTCGTTTATGGGATGTGTTTGGACAAAGACAATTGAAAGGACGGCGTTTTTATACCGCGACAGAACGTTGGCGGCGTGTGGCACATATGATCGCAGATGAGATCTATAGTGAAATGACAGGAGAAAGTGGTTATTTTGATACACGAATTGTTTTTATCGATGAAACAGGCCCCCAAAATGCACGCATTAAACGCTTAGCAATGATGGATCAAGATGGCGCAAATTTGATTTATATGTCTGATGGAAGTGAATTGGTGCTTACACCGCGTTTTTCCCCAAAAAGACAAGAAATGACCTATATGGCTTATGAGGACAATCAAGTACCTCATGTTTATCTCCAACAAATTGAAATGGGGCAAAGAGAGTTGATCGGAACGTTTAATAACATGACAATTGCTCCACGTTTTTCTTCTGATGGACAAAAAGTTATCATGAGTTTGTTACAAAATGATGGGAGTGCCAATCTTTACACTATGGATTTACGAACCCGTACGATGACGCGACTTACAACAACTTCTGCTATTGATACTTCTGCTTCTTATTCACCGGATGGAAAACAAATTGTCTTTTCTTCAGATCGTAGTGGAAAGCCGCAAATCTATAAAATGAATGCGGATGGGAGTGATATTCAACGTATTTCTTCAAACGATGGGAGTTATTCAACACCTATTTGGTCTCCACGGGGTGACTATATCGCCTTTACAAAACAATTAAGCGGACAATTTTCTATCGGTGTTATGCGCCCTGATGGACAAGGAGAACGAATTTTAACCACAGGGTTTCACAATGAAGGACCAACGTGGGCCCCCAATGGTCGTGTACTGATGTTCTTTCGCAAAAATCCCGGTATGGGACCAAAAATTTATACGATTGATATTACGGGACGCAATGAACGACAACTCCCTACCCCCAATGATGCTTCAGATCCAGCATGGTCGCCTTTGCTCAATGTACAGTAAAACAAAATGCTTAAAAACAGAATATAGAAGGAATACAGTCTCAAGTTTACACAATCTCAATAGTTTTTAAATTATTTAAAAGAAGGAATTGATTATAATGGGCATGGGGAGTTATGTAGATTTCATCTATCATCTATGGTTGTTGATCGATAATGGAATTTCCTTGGGGGAAAATGCTTAAAAAAATTCAAAACAAGACCTTGAAAAATAGAGTCGAAAATTCTGAGGTCTCTAGAGTTCAACTTTTTATTCAAAGTGTCGCTATATTTTTTTTAAACTTCCTCTTCGATTTTGTTTGTGAAGAGTCCGGACTCTTGTCAGGGGGGGCTGTTGCTCTCTGATGTGTTTTATTCAAGTACGCGGTTGTTTTAGGTCTGAATATTGATTGATCGGTAAGAGCAAAAGGACAGATTTTTAAGATAAATGACGTTATTTTAGAAATATACGATGCCATAAAGTTAATGCCATAAAGTCAAAAATTTATCTGCAACGGATTAGAGAGATGTACCGGCTTTTTGTACAATACTTTGCTAAAAAATCAGCTCTGGCTTTCCATTTGCTTATTTTTATTCTGTGATGTTGTAAAAACACTGCCCTTTGAGGTGTGGGGATATAGGGCGTATAAACCTCCTTGATATATTCTAAGTGTTTTTTAAGTGCGTAGCGAATATTTAGGGGAATGCATGTTTGTTGAGCCTTAAGTTTCAAGTGAATTTCATGAGTGATTCGTCATAGGAATACGTCAAGAAAACCCCAATTGTTTAGAGGCTAGATCATTTCATTACTTGAGGGTGGGGAGAGGAGGTTAATCTTAAAGAACAAAAAGATCAAATAGAGAGGAATATAGGGATAATCTTTGGGGCATGTAAGAAAGGCGTAAGGCTACAGAGTTTTGTATGCTTTCTTTTTGGGATTATGTTTTCTGCGATTGATTGTGGTTTTTTGTTGCATCAATGGCTTACCCCGCTATTGATGCGGGGCTTTTATATGTGCGGATAAAGAGGAGGGGTGACAGATGCTTTTGAAGCCCTCATGAATGAAGAGAGGGCTTATGCAAATGATGGGAATTATACAGACAATTTTGCCAAAATCTCATCACTGACATCAAAATTTGCATAAACATTTTGCACATCATCATCTTCTTCTAATGTTGAAATTAGTCGTAAAACGGACAAAGCTTTTTCTTCATCTATTGGTGCAAGGGTGGTGGCTTTCCAAATCGTTTTAATCGATTCTGCTTCACCAAGTTTTGCTTCAAGTGTTTTGGAAACTTCACCAATATCTTCAAATGCGCAGGTAATATGATGTCCGGTTTCTTCTGATTGCACATCTTCGGCACCGGCTTCAATTGCTGCATCCATGATGTTATCGGCTGTTCCTGCTTCTGGCTTATAGATTATTTCACCAATCCGATTAAACATGAAACTGACCGATCCTGTTTCCCCTAAGGCTCCTCCTGATTTTGTGAAGGCGGCGCGCACATTTGAAGCGGTGCGGTTGCGGTTATCAGTTAAAGCTTCAACAATGACGGCAACGCCACCTGGTCCATAGCCCTCATAGCGTACTTCATCATAATTTTCGACATCGGCGCCTGACGCTTTTTTAATCGCGCGTTCAATATTATCTTTCGGCATCGATTGTGCTTTGGCATTTTGAACAGCCAGCCTTAAACGTGGATTCATGGCTGGATCAGGAGCACCTTGTTTTGCTGCTACGGTAATTTCGCGCGCAAGCTTAGAAAATATTTTCGAGCGCATTGCATCTTGACGCCCTTTACGGTGCATAATATTTTTAAATTGTGAATGGCCTGCCATAGTTTTCCTTCCTATTTGAGGGCTTTTTTGCCAGTTGGATACTCCTTAGAATTTAAGGCGATAAAGCATGCATCCCACCAGAATAAATGTGCCACAGCATGAGGTGAAATAATCGAATAAACCCTTTATAAGAAAATTCATCTTAAAGGTAAAGACACCTTAGTTGAGGATCATTACAAGAGAGATCTCTTGTCGTTGAGCAAAAATAACGCTATAACAGAATGTAATCTCATAGCAAAATGGTTTATTCCATGCCGCGCTTTGTTTTAGGAGTGGTTGGAGAGACCTAAACATATAAAAAAGTTCCAGTGCTCTTGAGTGGGCGGTAACCTGCCTCATAGAAGAGGCGCAGAAGAGGATTTATAAAAATGGCAACGCAACTTTTGATGCCCAAAGCAACAGCTGTTTGGTTGGTTGATAATACAGCTCTTTCTTTTGATCAGATTGCAGAATTTTGTAAATTGCATGTCTTGGAAGTAAAAGCTATTGCCGATGGTGATGCGGCTTATGGTATTAAAGGTTTAGATCCGATTAGTTCTGGGCAATTGACGCGCAGTGAAATTGCACGGGTGGAGGCTGATCAAAACGCACGATTGAAAATTTCTCAATCTAGGGTGCATATTCCTGAAAAAAAACGTAAAGGGGCACGCTATATCCCTCTTTCTCGACGCCAAGATCGTCCCAATGGTATCCTATGGTTGGTTACGAACCATCCCGAGTTGAAAGATGCGCAAATTGCACGGTTGATTGGGACAACAAAAGCGACAATTGAACAAATCCGCCTTAGAACCCATTGGAATAGTGCAAATTTGGTTCCTCTTGATCCTGTAGGACTTGGTTTGTGTTCGCAAATCGATTTAGATTTTGAGCTCCAGCGTGCGGCGAAAAATCGTCCTGTTGCAGCAGAAGAAGATAGGTCGTTGCTTCCCGCTTCTGTGACGGAAAACGCTGCTCTAGAGGAAAATGAGAGTGAAGACAATCTGCATAAGACTTTTGACGCTGATAAAGTTTTTGCAAAGCTGAACGCGCTGCAAAAAAATAGTCAAAATCAAGATGATGCATAAAAAGCCATGACGCATAAGGGAAACATTTCTTATGGAAATGTTAGAGGAATGGCTGAAGAGAAGAAAAATTGGCAGAGACTTAAAAGTAAAAATAAGGACGAAAAAAACAGAAAAAATTTCGTCTTCATTAGGAATTAACGGTTATTCTTAAAAATATTTTTAAGAATTGACCCTTCTTTACGAAATTCAAGGAGAAACGGATTATGCGCTCTACCAAAAAAACCATCTCTCATTCCTTAGCTATCCTCTTTCTTTTCTCACTATGCCTGGGTGGGTGTGGCAAAAAAAATGTTGGTGCACTTAACGGTATGAATGGCGCTTATATGAATGATGCTGGTTTGAATCAGGTGTCACCAGGCTCAGGACAAGAATTTACGGTTAATGTGGGTGATCGCGTGTTTTTTAGTCTCGATTCTTCTTCACTTGATGCTGATGCTGAACGTATTTTAATGCGCCAAGCAGAATGGTTGCTTCATTATCCTTATTATTCTATTATGATCGAAGGTCATGCTGATGAGAGGGGAACACGTGAATATAACTTGGCACTTGGACAGCGCCGTGCTGTTGCTGTGCGAAACTATTTGGTGTCTCTTGGTGTGTCCGCACAACGGATTCAAACAATTTCTTACGGAAAAGAAAGACCTGTAGCAGTATGTGATGATATTTCCTGTTGGAATCAAAATCGACGTGCTGTGACAACGTTGAGTGACATGAATAGTCATTAAAAAGAAGATTGTTTGTTTCAACTATTCAATAAGCTCTTAAGGGGAAAAAAGAATGTATCGTAAAATCAATTGGAAAACACTCTTTTATATGGGGGTTTTCATAGCTTGTTCTACTTCACTTGTTCAAAGTGCGGCACGAAAGGCTTCCGAATATCCTGCACATGATACGGATAAAGTTGATGCAGTTGATAAGGCAACTGATGACGTGAAGAAAGTACCTGATGCAGCCGATAAAGCAGCATCTGATGCAGCGGAAAAAGCCACT